>CAISJA010000425.1 GCA_903885525.1 uncultured Opitutaceae bacterium | reverse complement strand
TTTCTCGCGGCTTCACCCAAGGCCTCTTCCTTCGAGTTATTCCTCCGCGAGCGCATCGATCTTGAGCGTATCGAGGGAACTTGCCTCGCCGCCTAACCCTTGCAGCCTATCCAGAACCCGGCACTCTCAAGCAATGAACACCAATCCTGAATTTACTGAGGCGCGAATCGAACTCCGGGAGGGGTTTGTTTCCCCCGCCGGGCCCCCGGCTTGGGCTCGATGCTCTGCTTCGTGTCCATCCGTGTTCATTCGTGGCTAGCTCCACTCCTTCCATGCCCCGTCCTCCCCGCATCGGCATCGGCGGCCCTGTCGGCTCCGGCAAGACCATGCTCTGCCTCCGGCTTTGCCAGAAACTGCGCGAACGCTACTCCCTCGCCGTGGTGACCAACGACATCTATTGCTCCGAAGACGCCCAATTCCTCATCCGTGAGAGCGCCCTGCCGGCGGAGCGTATCCTCGGGGTGGAGACGGGCGGCTGCCCGCACACGGCGATCCGCGACGACACCACCATGAACGAGCAGGCCTGCCACCGGCTGGAGCAGCGGTTCCCCGACCTGCAACTGATCCTCGTGGAGAGCGGCGGCGACAACCTCACCGCCACCTTCTCCCCTGAGCTGGTGGACGCCTTCGTCTACGTGATCGATGTCGCCGAGGGGGACAAGATACCGCGCAAGGGTGGACCGGCCATCCGCTTCAGCGATCTGCTGCTCATCAACAAAATCGACCTAGCGCCGCTCGTCGGCGCCGACCTCGGCGTGATGGACCGCGACGCCCGGATGCAGCGCGGTCCCCGGCCGTTCCTCTTCTGCGACCTCAAACGCGGGCACAATCTGGATGCCGTCATCGCCTGGCTGGAGCACGAGGTGCTCTTCGCCCGGCCACCGCGCACCTGATCATGTCGGCGAGGAATTCACCCTTGAACCTGGCGTGGCACCGCCGCCACCCGAGCTGCAGCCGGTCGAAACCGCAGCTGTACACGGAGGAACGCGGTCCGGGGGACTGGCCCGCCGACGTAGTCCTTGCACCGCTGGGACATTGCCCATGGCCGGCCTGAGCGGACACTTGCAGTTGCGCGCGGCGGCCCGGGAGGACGGCCGGACCGTGCTGGCCGGACAAGCGTGCCGCAGCCCCTTCCACGTCAGCAAACCCTACTGGGACGAGGCGGCGGGCACGCTCATCGTCCAGGTGGTCAATGCCACGGCCGGCATCCTCGCCGGGGACTGCCTGGAAGCAGACATTCAGGTGGAGGCGGGCGCGTCGCTCCTCGTCACCGCCCCCAGCGCCAGCCGGGTCTTCCGCATGGGCGAGGGCACCGCAGCCAACGTCCGACAGCACTGCCGCGTCGCGGCCGGTGGCTGGCTCGAAATCCTGCCCGAGCCTTTGGTCCCCCACCGGGGCTGCCGCTACTTTCAGACCACCCGCCTTGAGGTCGCGGCGGGGGCCGGACTTCTCTACACCGATCTGCTCCTGCCCGGGCGCACGGCGCACGGCGAGGCCTGGGCCTGGGAACGGCTTTGCCTGGAGACGGAAGTGCGTGTGGCCGGCGAACTGGTGCTGCGCGAACGTTTCGACCAGACCGGCACCGGGCTGCGCTCCCTGGCCGAGTGGGCCGGCAGCGGGGCGACGGCCTGCTTCGGCAATGCGGTGCTGCTCTTGCCGGAGGACGACGATGGCCGCGGGGCAGCCGTGGCGGGAGCGGAGGGGCCGGCACCAGCGACGCCGGGAGAGGCGCAGCCAGGCTTGCTCCCGTCCCTCACCGCAGCCCTCGCACGGGTCGCCGCCCTGCAGCGCGACGGCGTGCCAGTGGGGGTCAGCGCGCTCCGGCGCGGCGGGTGGAGCATCAAATTTGTTGCTCCCGACGGGCAAAGGCTGCGCGATGCCTTCCGGGCGATCCGCTCTGAACTGGCGGCCGTGCTGCCGCCTCTCTCCGCCGATGCCCGCAAATTATGATTTTCCGGCGCCGCGCCGCAAAATCTCATATCCTCCCGGCACCGCGCCGGGATTTTATTCGGGTTTGGCACCGGCCTTCATCCAGGCGGCGATGACCGCACGCTCCTCGTCGGTGATCTGGGTTGCGTTGCCGAGCGGCATGATGCGGGTGACCACCACCTGCTGGTAGAGGCGCTGGGAATTCTGGAGAATGTCGGCGGGGGTGTGCAGCAGCACGCCGGCCTGCGGCACGGTGATGCCGGGGAAGGTCGGGGCGGGGGAGTGGCACATCACGCAACGCTGGCCGATGATGCTGCGGACGCGGGCGAAGTTCACCTCGCCCTGCACGGGCGGCAGCGGGGCCAGCCGCGGCATCGTCCACCAGCCGACGATCCCGAGCATCACCGCGGCGGCGGCGGGGTAGTGCCAGGCATAGATGCCCTTGTGTCGGAGGTTGAAGAAGTGGCGGATCAGCACCCCGGCGGCGCACAGCAGGGCCAGCACCGCCCAGTTGGCGGCGTGGCTGTAGGTGGCGGCGTAGTGGTGGCTGATCATGATGAACAGCACCGGCAGCGTGAAATAGTTGTTGTGCACGCTGCGCTGCTTGCCGCGCTTGCCGTCGAGCGGGTTGGGCGCCTGCCCGGCCCGCATGGCATCCACCATCCGGCGTTGCCCGGGGATGATGACAAAAAACACGTTGGCCGCCATGATCGTGCCAATACAGGCACCCGTCTCGATGAAGGCGGCGCGCCCGCCGAGGAAGCGCGTCAGTGCCCAGGAGAGCGCGGTCAGCAGGGTGAAGACCACCACGCCGAGGAGGGCGTCGTTTTTCCCGAGGGGCGATTTGCAGAGCCGGTCGTACACTGCCCAAGCAACGACCAGGCAGCCGGCACCGAGGCCCACGGCCTGACCGGCGGAAATCACCGCGACATTCTGGTCCACCATCATGGTGCCCGCCTTCAGCCAATAGACCAAAATGAGGAGACCGGTGCCGGTCAGCCAGGTCGTGTAGGCTTCCCACATGAACCAGTGGAGCTTCTCCGGCAGCGCCGCCGGGGCCACGAGGTATTTCTGCGGGTTGTAGAATCCCCCGCCATGCACGGCCCAGAGTTCGCCGCCCACGCCCTTCTTGGCGTTCTCCGATCCGGGGGCCGGCGGCTCGAGGCTGCGGTCCAGCCAGATGAAGTAGAACGAGGAGCCGATCCAGGCGATGCCGGCGATCAGGTGCAGCCAGCGTACCAGCAGGCCGAGGAAATCTAACCAATAGGAGTCCATAGGGGCGGGAGGAGGGAAGGGAGTCTCATTGATGGAGAGAAGGCCGACAAAGTTGGCAAATCGGATTGGGCGTGTCGGTGTGGGCAGGTCAGTTTGGAAATTTGCGCGGAGTATTTTTCTTATCTGTGTTTATTTGTGTCCATCTGCGGTTCCTAGTCCGAAGAGCTCAATAGTTTACCTTGTCCTCGGTCGCGGCCCATTGCCGGAAGGAGCCGAGGGCCTCCTCCCGCAACAGGGGCTGCATCCGGATCGCGCGCGCGGCCGGCGCCAGTGGAATCTGTTGGTAGATGAAGTCGTCGTCGAACCCGATGGCGGCGGCATCCTGGCGGGTGTTGCCGTAGTACACGGTCGGGATGCGCGCCCAGTAGATGGCGGCGAGGCACATCGGGCACGGCTCGCAGCTCGTGTAAAGCGTGCAGTCCGTGAGCTGAAAGGTCTGCAACCGGGCGCAGGCATCGCGGATGGCCGTGACCTCGGCGTGGGCCGTTGGATCGTTGCTGGAGGTCACCCGGTTGTTGCCGCGGCCGATGATGTCGCCCTGGCGCACGATGACGCAGCCAAACGGGCCGCCGCGCCGGCTCCGCAGCCCCTCGTCCGCCAGCCCAATGGCGGCGCGCATGTAGTGGTCATGATCCATAAAAAGGGGTGAGCTAGTAGGATCGAACAGCAGGTGGCGAGCCAGATGATGCGCAATAATATCGAGGTGACAGGTCCGGCCGGGGCTGCCTTACTCCCGCCCCACGCCCATGAGTTCCCACCCTGTTATTGGCGGCCTCGAAGTCCGGGGTCCGATGCCCGACCGTTACGCGGCCATCCTCAGCCCCGCGGCCTGCGCCTTTGTCGCCGACCTCGTCCGCCGGTTCGGCCCGCGCCGGGCTGAGCTGCTCGCCCGCCGGGCCGACCGGCAGCGCGCCATCGATGCCGGCCAGATGCCCGATTTCCTGCCCGAGACCGCCGCCCTCCGCGACGGCGACTGGCGGGTGGCACCGATCCCGACGGACCTGCTAGACCGCCGCACCGAAATCACGGGTCCGGTCGACCGCAAGATGGCCATCAATGCCCTCAATTCCGGCGCGCAGTGCTGGATGGCCGACTTTGAGGATGCCAATTCCCCCACCTGGGAAAATGTCGTCGAGGGCCAGATCAATCTCTTCGACGCGGTCCGCCGCACCATCACCTACACCAGTCCCGAGGGCCGGGCCTATGCCCTGCAAGCGAAGACCGCTGTCATGGTGGCCCGCCCCCGCGGCTGGCACATGGAGGAAAAGCACCTCCTGCTCGACGGACAACGCATCCCGGCTTCGCTCTTCGACTGGGGCCTGCACTTTTTCCACAACGCCCGCGAGCTCGTCGCCCGCGGCTCCGGTCCCTATTATTACCTCCCGAAAATGGAGAGCCACCTGGAGGCGCGGCTGTGGAACGACATATTCCTGCACGCCCAGGCCGTCGTCGGATTGCCCTGCGGCACGGTGCGCGCCACCGTCCTGATCGAGACCATCACGGCCGCCTTCGAGGCCGAGGAAATCCTCTACGAACTGCGGGAGCACGGCTCCGGGCTGAACTGCGGCCGGTGGGACTACATGTTCAGCTTCGTGAAAAAATTCCGCCACCGCCCGGAATACCTCTTCCCCGACCGCACGCTCATCACCATGGCCGTGCCCTTCCTGCAGGCCTACGTGACTCATGTCATCCGCGTCTGCCACCGGCATGGCGCCTACGCGATGGGCGGGATGGCCGCCCAGATTCCCATCCGCAACAATCCCGCCGCCAACGCGGCCGCACTGCTCAAGGTCCGCCTCGACAAGGAGCGCGAGGCCAAGGCCGGCCACGACGGCACCTGGGTCGCGCACCCCGGTCTCGTGGCGACCGCCCTCGAGGCCTTTGCCGGCGTGATGACGGGGCCCAACCAGCTGCACGTCATCCCGCCGGGCGAAACCACCGCCGCCCAGTTGCTCGAACCCCTCCACGGCCCGATCACGGAAAACGGCGTGCGCTGGAACCTTCATGTCGGCGTCCGCTACCTGGAGGCTTGGCTGGGCGGCTCCGGCGCCGAGCCGATCCACAACCTGATGGAGGACCTGGCCACCTCCGAGATTTCCCGTTCCCAGCTCTGGCAATGGCTGCGCCGGGGGGCGATGCTGGAGGACGGCCGGCCCGTCACCCCCGAATTGTTCGACCGGCTCCTCGCCGGCGAACTGCGCCAGATCCGCGAGGAGTACGGTCCGGCACGCTATGATTCCGGCCGCTTCCCCGCCGCCGCCGAACTGTTCCTCCGCATGTCAAAAAGCCGCGATTTCGACGAATTTCTCTCCCTCCCGGCCTACGAACTGCTCCCCTGAGTGCGACACCGGCAACACTGGCATGGCCGCACCTGCACACCAATTTCGCGGAGCCCCAAACTGCCCGACACGCTGGACAGGCGCAGGCCCGCGCCCGCTGCTCCCGGAGCCGGAGGGTGGCGCAGCCAGCCCTTGCCTTCTCCGCCGCCGCCCTGGCAACCGTCATGACCCTTTCCGCGCTTAACCATTCCGATCAGGCCGCCTTCACCGCTTTCCTCGGCCCTCTCTTCGAACACTCGCCCTGGGTGGCGGCGGAGACCTGGGCGCACCGGCCGTTCCGCGATGAGGCCCATCTGCACGCCGCCCTCTGCGGGACCATGCTGGCCGCCGCCCCGGAGCGGCAGCTGTCCCTCATCCGCGCCCACCCCGACCTGGCCGGACGCCTGGCCCGGCAAAAACAGCTGACCGCCGAATCCAACCGCGAGCAGGCCAGCGCGGGGCTCGACCAGCTCAGCGACGCCGAGCTGGCCGAATTCCAGCGCCTCAACGACGCCTACCGCGCCAAGTTCGGCTTCCCCTTCGTCATCTGCGCCCGGCTCAACGCCAAGGCCGCCATCCTCGCCGCCATGCAGGCCCGCCTTGAGCAGGACCCCGCCGCCGAGCAGGCCACCGCCCTCGCCGAAATCGGCAGGATCGCCGGCTTGCGGCTCCGGGATGCCCTCCCGGTCCACCCCGAATCCCCCCGCAACCGCTGATGGCCACCGCTCCTCCCGGCCCCGCCTTCCGTTTGTTTCCACATCTGTGTGGATTTGTGCCCGTCCGCGGTTAACTTCCTTCCATGGCCGCCAAGCTCAGCACCCACGTCCTTGATCTCACCACCGGCCGCCCGGCGGTGGGGATGAAGATCGAACTCTGGGAGCACGGACCCGCCCCCAGACTGATCAAGACCTTCACGACCAACAGCGACGGACGCACGGACGGTCCGCTCCTCTCCGGCGAC
>CAISJA010000424.1 GCA_903885525.1 uncultured Opitutaceae bacterium | reverse complement strand
TCTCGATGACGATCATCCGGCCGGTGGCGGGATCGACGGCGAATTGAATATTGGAGCCGCCAGTCTCCACGCCAATGGCGCGGATCACGGCGAAGCTGGCATCGCGCATCCGCTGATACTGACGATCGGTGAGCGTCATCGCGGGGGCGACGGTGATGGAGTCGCCGGTGTGCACGCCCATCGGGTCGAAATTCTCGATTGAGCAGATGACCACGCACTGATCCTTGTGGTCGCGCATGACCTCCATTTCGAATTCTTTCCACCCCAGCAGGCACTCCTCGACCAGCACCTCGTGGGTGGGCGAGGCCTCGAGGCCGCCGTTGACGATCTGCTCGAACTCCTCGCGGTTGTAGGCGATGCCGCCGCCGGTGCCGCCGAGGGTGAAGGACGGGCGGATGATGAGGGGGAAGACGCCGATGGCGTCCGCCGCGGCGCGGGCCTCCTCGGCGGTGTGGACGACACGGGACTTGGCACAATCCAGGCCGATGCGGAGCATGGCCTCCTTGAACAGCTGGCGGTCCTCGCCCTTGGCGATGGCGGCCGGTTTGGCCCCGATCATCTCGACCCCGTATTTTGCCAGGATGCCGGCGTGATGGAGCTCCATCGAGAGATTCAGCGCC
The DNA here is from genome assembly GCA_903885525.1 of uncultured Opitutaceae bacterium. Lineage (GTDB taxonomy): Bacteria > Verrucomicrobiota > Verrucomicrobiia > Opitutales > Opitutaceae > Didemnitutus. Next base: position 5,991 of record CAISJA010000424.1, on the reverse strand, counting down.
GTCTGGCCGCCGAGGGTCGGGAGCAGGGCGGAGGGCCGCTCCTTGGCGATGATCATCTCCAGTATCTCCACCGTGAGCGGCTCGATGTAGGTGACGTCGGCGAACTCCGGATCGGTCATGATCGTGGCCGGATTGGAGTTCACCAGGATGACCTTGTAGCCCTCCTCCTTCAGTGCCTTGCAGGCCTGGGTGCCGGAATAGTCGAACTCGCACGCCTGCCCGATGATGATGGGGCCGGCGCCGATGATGAGGATGGACTGGAGGTCGGTGCGTTTGGGCATGTCGGCGCAAAAAATCGCGTCAGGGTTGCGGTGCCCCCCCGGGGGGAGCAAGCGGGAAAAGGCGGTAGGACGCTCAGTTCACGGCGGTCCGGCCTCACCCCGGCCCGGCAAACGGGGGGGGGCCGCCGGGGCAGGCCGGCCCAAATCCACCGCCCTCCGCGCCTCCTCGGCCGGGGGAAAACCTTCCCCGAGCCGGTCTTGCAAGCCCTCCCCGGCGAAGTAAGGCTTGATCGCGGCGGCGGCTCAGGCAGTCTGCCGGACGCATCCTGCGGCTGTAGTTTAGTGGTAAAACTCCGCTCTTCCAAAGCGGTATCGACAGTTCGATTCTGTCCAGCCGCACCAAGGGCGAGGCGGTGGCTGCTGGCGTCCCTCTGCGGAACATACAGCCAGCCGGTTTCACCCCGATGCGACCATCCCGTCCGAGAAGCGAGGTCCGTCCTTCGCCGTACGGCCGGTGGCTCCGGCTGACGTTCAGGCTTGGCGGGGGGCATGGCCCTCCGTCACGGCCCGGACTGGATGCCAGAACCTTGGCGGAAGCCCCGCGCACGCCCTGGCGGCCCGCCGCCAACGGCCTTCCCGCGGAGAACTTCCCCGGCCGGGCGATTCTCCGCTGGCAACCTGGCCGGGAATGTATTGAGTCGGCGGGTGCGTCGATTTTCCTTCCGCGCCAGCCCCGCACCGCATTTCCCCCTTGCGGTCCTGTTGTCCCTGATCGGATCCGGCCTCCCTCCGCTCCGGGCCGATTGGAGCGACTCCATCCAGGGCCAGCCGGCCTTGAGGCTGTTTTCCAACGAAAGGCTGGGGGTGGATTCCGTCTATCACTGCGCCGGGCAGGATGACCGGGGCCGGCTTTTTTTTGCCGCCGACAAGCTCCTGGTTTACGATGGAGCGGTTTGGCGGGGGTATCCCCTGCCCGAATCCATCTCCGGCGGCCTCGGGAGATTGCTCCTCGGCGCGAATCGCCGGATCTGGGTCGGAGGCGACAATCAGATCGGCTACTACGACGAGACGCCGGCGGGTGACTACTCCTACACTTCCCTGCGCCCCCGGCTCGCGCCCGGAGAGCAGAACATCGACGGCGTGTGGGATTGTGCGGCCGCAGGCAGCCGGATATTTTTCGTCGCGACGAGCAAGGTGCTTGGCTGGGATGGGGACCGGTTCACCACCTGGGATTTTCCGACCACCACCCGGCTATATCCTTTCAGCCTGGACGGCGAGAGCTGGTTTACCCATCCGGAGACCGGAATGTATCGGATCACACCGGCCGGCCCCAAGCTGGAGTATCCGGCCGGCGGGCTGCCACCGACGACCTGCATGTACGCGGAACGCCGTGGCCAACGGGTGCTGGTGATCGGCAACGAGGGGTTCTTTTACCTCGATCAACCCACGGTTCCCGTCAGCCCCCCTGCCTTTAGCGCCTTCTGCCTGGAAGGCCGGATCAGTGGAGTCGTCAAACGCCCCGGCGGCGGATATTTCATCAGCACCATCCGTTCTGGCCTGGCGGTGGTGACAGAAAACGGCGGGGTGCAACGCGTCCTCGGACCGGATGCCGGACTGCCCAGCAATGCCGTCGTCACCCTGATGCTGGATCGGGACAATGCGCTCTGGTGCTCGACCCGCAGCGGTCTCGTGCGCCTCGATGCGTCCGGCAGCATGAGCCGTTTCAACGACAAGACGGGGCTGTTGCCGGGCGCCGCCTTGGGCTTTGTCTCGGAGGAAAAGGATCTTTGGCTCCACGCCGATGCCGGGGTGTACCGCTTGGAAACCAGACCGGGGCGAACCTCCGGCTTCAGCGCCGTGCCGGGTCTGGCGGGCGGCAGCCTATCCGTGCTCCCTTGGAACAAGGGATTTCTCCTCGGGCGGTTCAACGCATTGGAAGAGTACACCGCCACGGGGCTCCAGCCGGTGGTGACCGGCCTTCGCACCAGCTTCAGCACCCTGCTCTCCTCGCGGCAAAGGCCGCAAGGGCTGTATTACCTGGCCAACCGGATGCTGGGCCGGTTGGACCGCACGACCGACGGCCCATGGACGGACCGGCCGCTGACACTCCTGCCCGACTCCTGCAACGGCTTGTGGGAGGATGACTCAGGCAGACTGTGGTGCCGGCTGGAGGCCGGCGGCATTGCCCGGTATGATCCGGGTGACGGTCGGCTGACGCGGTATCAGGACGACCAGCCCGAAGCGGGGCCGCACCGGTACTCCGCCATGACGGGAGCCGGTGCCATGCTCTATTTCGCCAGCAATGAGATCTCCTACCAGCTCGATGTCGACTCGGGGGAGCGCCGTCGGCTGGGCTTGCTCCCTGGTGCCATGATCGAAGCCCTCGCGCCCAGCTCTGACCACCGCTGCCTGTATGTGCTGTTTACCCGGACACGAACCGGTGGGACCCGCCGGGAGAACGGCCTGGGCTGCTATACCCTGCCGACCGGCAACGAGCCGCCCCGTTGGACCGAATTCGAGACCGGCGGCCTGCCCGCGATCGGCCTGCCCCGCATCCTGCATCTCCGGGCGGAGGAAGGAAGGGACGCGCTCTGGATCGGCGGGTCCGAAGCGGTGCTGCGCGTGCGACCCGACGAACTCCCCGCCCTGCTGCCTCCGCGACAACCGGCCTTGCGCACCGTCCGGGCCGAAGGCCTCACGACCACGGTGGAGGGACTGCCGGCTTTTCTTTACACGGGACACCACCTCCGCCTGAAAATCGAGACCCCTGAGGTCGGCACCCGGGCGCGCCTGCTGTTTCAATCACGGTTTGGCACCGAGGACGCCTCGTGGTCCGCGCCGACCGACCGGGATGAATTCGATTTCAAAGCCCTGAGCGAAGGCCGGTATGTCCTCGCCGTGCGCAGCGTGAATCCGGCCGGCGTGACCAGCCCGGCGGCCGAGTACGGTTTTCGAATCCTGCCCCCTTGGTACCGGACCAACTGGGCCTACGGCTGCGGTGCCCTGGGATTGCTGGCGGGAATGATCCTCGTCCAGCGCGGGCTGGTGCACCGGACACGGACGCGCAACAAACTGTTGCAACAGATCGTGGCCGGGCGGACGGCCGAATTGGTCAAGGCCAACGCCGCAAAGGATGAATTCCTCGCCGGCCTCGGCCATGAAATCCGCAATCAGATGAACGTGGTCGTCGGCCTTTCCACCACCATCAATCCCGCCGGCCTCGACGAGGTCTCCCGCCGGCATTTCAGCTACCTGCGCCATTGCGCCACCCATCTTTCCGGACTCTTGGAGGACATCATTGACTATTCCAAGGTGCAGACCGGCGCAGTCGGCTTGGAGCCCAAGCCCTTTGACGTCGCCGATTTGGTGGAGTCGATCCGCGCCATCACCGCCGCCGAAAGCGCTCGTCTCAGCGTCCCCGTGGAAGCCGCCATCTCCGCGCTCGTGCCGCCCTGGCTGCTCGGGGACCCCGTCCGCATCCGCCAGATCCTCCTCAATCTCGTCTTCAACGCCCTGAAGTATTCCGGCGGCGGCACCGTGCTGCTGACCGTGTGGTCGCGGGCCGCAATGGAAAATCTCGCCACCATCACCTTTGCCGTCACCGATGAGGGACCGGGCATCTCCGCCGAGGAGCAACAGCGGCTGTTCACCGGTTTTGAGCGGGGCGAAGCCGCGCGCCAACAGCGCGTGGCCGGCGCGGGACTCGGCCTGGCCCTCAGCCACCAGTTGGCGGAAAAAATGGGCGGCCGGATCTGGGTGGTCAGCGAAGGCGGCCACGGCTCGACCTTTTACCTCGAACTGCCCCTGCCGGTCGCCGTCGGTCCGGCCCCAGCTCCGCCGACACCGAGGCCCGTCGCACCCACGCGCCGGGCCCTGGTGGTCGACGACGAGGAATACAATCGCGTGACCCTGGCCGCCCTGCTCGGGGAACTTGGTTACGCCTGCGCTTGCGCGGGTGACTTTTCCCAAGCCATGGCCGCGGCCCGCGCAGAAAAATTTCATGCCGTGTTTCTGGACTTCGACCTGCCGGGCCGCAACGGCCCCGACATCGCGCGCGAGCTGCGTCTCTTGCCCGGCTACCCGCCCTCCCTCCCGATCATTGCGGCCACCGCCTACCATACGCCCGAAACACGGGAACGCTGCCTCGCCGCCGGCATGAGCGGCTTCCTGAGCAAACCAATCACGCTCGAGAAAATCCGTTCCGTGCTCGCCGGTGCCACCCTCCTGCAGGAAGCAGTCCCCACGGCTGAGCCCGAGGAGGAGAGTCCTCCGCTGGCCCTGCTCCGGATGATCGCCGCGAGCAAGGGCGTCCCGTTGGCCGAAGAATTTCAACGCTTCGAGCAGGAAATGCAGCTGGACATGGCCGGCCTGGCCCAGGCCCTGCGGGCGCACGATCCCGCCTCCATCCGGGCCGCCCACCGGCTCACCGGCCGGTTTGGCTTCATCGGGGCCCAAAGCCTCTGCGAGTACACGCACCGAATCGAGGGAGAGAGCAGCGCCCAAAACTGGCCCAGTGCGGAGGACGCCTATGCCCGGCTGGCGCAAGAGTGGCCGGCCGTGTGCGCCCGGCTCAAGGCGGCGGCTTCCTGAGCGGCTCCGTCCGCGTCAACCCGTTCACGATGGCAAAATGGATCAGCTTCGGGGTCGTGTGGATGCTCAGTTTCCGCATGATGTCCCGTCGCCGGGACTGGGTGGTGCCGGGACTGATGCCCAGCCGGACGCCGATTTCTTCATCCGTCAGCGCCAGGCCGATGAGGGAAAGAATCTGGATCTCATAATCCGAAAGCACGCGGATAAAGGCGTTGGGATCATTGCGCAGGGTCGAGGTCGCCCGCCTGAGCGCCTGCGTGTAATAGGTCTCCCCGGAGAGCACGGTCCGGATCGCCTTGGTGAGTTCCTCCGGCTTCGGGTCTTGTTTGTCGACAAAACCATGCAGGCCTAATCTTTGCACCTGAATCATGGTCCACGGGTCGCAATGGGAGGAGATGCCGATGATGCGCAGGGCAGGAAATTCCGCCATCAGGATTCGTGCCGCCGCCAGTCCATCGCCATCGGCGAGGAAGAAATCCAGCAGCACGAGATCGGGTAATAGCGTCCGGCAGGCGTCCAACCCCTCCGCCACCGCCGGACAGGTCGCGACCACATTCAACCCCATGGACAGACAGTGCAGACCCAGAAATTGGGCAAAAAGCTGCTGATCCTCCACGATGATCACCCGGGGCGGCCCTCCTCGGCCCTCACCGTCCCGCTTGTCTGGCATGGTGGGTGTTGGTTTGCTCACGTAGAAAAGTTAATATTTGCTATGTCAGGTTCAAGCAGAAGGCATGTTTATGGCTTGGATTGCTTTTCTCTCAGTTTTTGGGCGCTGTTGCAAATAACATGAATATAATCTTGTTTTCGGTAGACGAGATGGTTAGGCCGCTTCCCCGGCCCGATCCTCGGGCGGTGCATTTGCTGAATGTCCTGCATTGTTCCACCGGTGATTCTTTTGACGCCGGCCTCATCAACGGACCACGGGGCCGCGGTTTGCTGGTCGCGATACAAGAAGAGAATCTGATTCTGAACTTTTCGTGGGGCAACCCGCCGCCGCCGGCTGATGACCTTGCCTTGCTCCTCGGCCTGCCACGCCCGCAGACCGCACGGGACATCCTGCGCGACGCCACCACGCTGGGAGTCGCCGCACTGCATTTTGTCCGCACCGGCCGCAGCGAACCAAGTTATGCCAACAGCACGCTCTGGCGCGGCGACGAGTGGCACCGGCAGCTGCTGG
>CAISJA010000423.1 GCA_903885525.1 uncultured Opitutaceae bacterium | reverse complement strand
GAGGTAGCCGCCGCGGTCGGTTTTCACCTCGGGGGGCAGCGGGTACTTCGGGTAGCGTTCCGAGCCCTTGGGGAACGGGATCGTGAGATCACACATGTCCGCCACGAGCTGGGTGTTCGGGATGGAATCGGGCACTTCGGCGAAGAGCCGGGCCATCTCGTCGCGCGACTTGAGGTAGAACTGGGTGCCGTCGAAGCGCATCCGGTTCTCATCGGCGATCTTGGCCCCGGTCTGGATGCAGAGGAGGGCGTCGTGCGGTCCGGCGTCGGCGGCGTTCACATAATGAACGTCATTGGTGCAAATGACCTTGAGGCCGAATTCCCCGCCCAGCTTGAGCAGGCCGGGGATGATTTTGCGCTGCTCGGGGATGCCGTGGTCCTGGATTTCGACGAAATAATTTTCGCGGCCGAAGATCTCGACGAAGCGGCCGCAGGCGCGGCGGGCGTCCTCCCAGCGGTCGTGCAGGAGATGCTGGGGCACGAGGGAGGCGAGGCAGCCGGTGAAACCGATGAGGCCCTGGGCGTGCCGGGCGAGGGTTTCCAGGTCGGTGCGCGGCTTGTAGTACATGCCCTTCAGGTGGGCGTCGGAGACCAGCTTCAGCAGGTTTTGGTACCCCGTGGCGTCGCGGGCGAGCAGGCCGAGGTGGAAGATGCTCTTGCCCTCGTCGGAGCGGCCGGCGCGTTCGAGGCGGGAGCCGGCCGCGAGGTAGAGTTCGCAGCCGACGAGGGGCTTGAGGCCCTTGGCTTTGGCCTGGTTGTAGAACTCGATCGCCCCGTAAAGATTGCCGTGGTCCGTGAGCGCGAGGGCGTTCATGCCCAGACCGGCGGCCCGGTCCATGAGCCGGTCGATGCGGCAGGCGCCGTCCAGCAGGCTGTAGTCGCTGTGGACGTGGAGATGGACGAAGTTAGAGTCGGTGGCCGCCACGGTCCGGTCATGGGACAACCGCCCGTCGGGCCGGGCAAGCGCGAAAGCGCCTTTGTCCGGGGGGCGGCTGCCCGCGGGCGGGCGGCTGCGTAAGTTTATTCTCCGCATGTGCTTGGCCCCGGCCTCGGACCGAAGCGGCCGGCCAGCTCGCTTCCGGTGAAAAAATGGGGTTGACGGTGGGCCGTGCGGCTGGCTCTTTGTGAGCTTTTCGCCTGCCCAAACCCACCCATTTACCATGTCAATCGAGATCAAGATGCGCAAAAACGAGCCGATCGATCGTGCGCTGCGCCGCATGAAGAAAAAGCTCGACCGCGAGAACATCATCAAGGACGTGCGCGCCAAGCGCTATTACGAGAAGCCCTGCGAGAAGCGCCGCCGCAAGAACAAGGTCGCCGCCTTCACCGCCATGCTCCGCGCCCGTTACGCCAACTGAGCATCGCCCTCTCGCTTCTTTTGACCGGCTGTCTGCCCCGTGCAGCGGCCGGTTTTCTTTTGACCTAGGCGAGACCTTCACCTGACACTCCGGCCCGGGCGGACCTTTGGCCTGCGACGATTATCTCATGAGACCGATTCTGGCGCTATCCACTTGCTGGTGCTCCCACCGTCATCAGGACGGGTATGCGATGTTGCAGGAGATTGCCGGCCTCGGCTTCGCGTGGGTGGAGCTCAGCCACGGCGTCCGCATCACCCTGGTGCCCGGCATCCTCCGTGCCGTGGAGGAGGGGATCATCCAGGTGGCCTCCTGCCACAATTTCTGCCCGCTGCCCACCGGCATCCTGCATGCCGCGCCGAATCTTTACCAGCCGACGTCCAAGGACAGGCGCGAGCGGGAGCAGTGGCTGCGCCACAGCCGGCGTTCGGTGGATTTCGCCCATCAGGTCAAGGCGACGCGGCTGGTCCTGCACCTGGGGAGCGTGGATTTTTTCTGGTTCAATCCGGCCCGCCGGGTCGCCCGCTACCTGGCGGAGCATCCCGACGCCGATCTGGCGGTTGACGCCGGGTATCAGAAACTGCTGGCCAAGGCCGTGCGCAAGGTGCGCGGCCGCATGACGGGGTATTGGCAGAATCTGCGCGCCGGGCTGGCTGAACTGGTGCCCTATGCGAGCCAGAAGGGGATCGCCCTCGGCTTTGAGAACCGCGAGAAATTTGAGGAGCTCCCCCTCGATGCCGACTTTGAGGAATTTCTGGCCAGCTTCCCCAGCGCCGCCCGGGTGGGCTACTGGCACGACACCGGCCATGCCCACATCAAGGAAAGCATGGGGCTGCTCCGGCACCGGGAGCACCTAGAGAGCAACGCCCCGCGCGCGATCGGCTTCCACCTGCACGATGTCGACCAGGAGGGCCACGACCACCAGTGCATCGGTTCGGGGCGGATCGACTTTGGCATGATCAGCGAATTTTGGCGCCCGGAACACGAGCTCGTGCTCGAGCTCAACCCCCGGCTCACGGTGGAGGAAGTGCTTGGCTCGAAGCAGCGGATCGAGACGCTGATCGGGCGCCGCTTCGGGTGAGGTTTGCGCGGGGCGGAAGGCTTACCGCCGCCGCAGACCGGCGATCCACCGCCGGTGCGGGCCGGAGAGGGTGAGCTGCTCCAGCCGGGCGAGCGGCACCCATTCTAGGTCGGGCGTCCGGCTGATCCGGCGGCGCAGGGGGGCGGTTGGCTTCACCGGATGGATGGTTTCGGTGATTTGGAACCGGGTGATGGCGCGGCGCCGGGTGGCGAGGAGGGGCCGGTTTTGCGGGAGCAGGCCGAGGTCGGCCAGTTCGGGCAGCTCATATAGGCTGGCAAGCCGCCGGGCCTGGGCGTGCCCCCGGCGCAGCAGCAGCCGGTCCTCGTGCACGCACCAGGCCCGGGCGAGGGATTTTTTTTCGATGACCTTGGGCTTGAACCGGGGGAGTTTTTCCGGTGCGCCCGTCCGCCAGGCGGAGCAGAACTCCGCGACGGGGCACCGCCCGCACCGCGGTTGCTGGCGCAGGCAGACGGTGGCGCCGAGCTCCATCATGGCCTGATTGTGCGTGCCGGATTGG
>CAISJA010000422.1 GCA_903885525.1 uncultured Opitutaceae bacterium | reverse complement strand
TTTTCAATGGCTCTCTAGGTGTGCTGCAGGACCATGTGCCCCATTACATGCTCGTCGAAGCTCCCCGGGCGTGGTTGCCCGGCTGCGCCCGTCCTGACCTGGCCCTGCCCCAACTCTGGATGCTGAACGGCCTGCTCCTCTCCGCCTACAACCCCTTCCTCGTCCTGCGGCGGCGCCCGCAGATCCGGCTGCTGTTGCTGCTGGGGACGGGCAACGCGGTCATTCTTGCCGTTTTCGGCACCTTCCAGAATCTGGTCCACGCCCCCGGCCTCTACTTCGGCCTCGTGCCCTCGCCGCAGGAATACTTCTTCTCGACCTTCGTCTACCCCAATCATTGGGGGGCCTTCATCCTGCTCAACACCGCGGCCGGCCTCGGTCTTCTCTTTCAGGCTCTGCGGCGTCGGGAGCACCGCGACCTCTGGCATTCGCCGGTCCTGGCCGGTGCGGTTGCCCTCCTCTTCCTCTGCGCCACGGTCCCGTTGAGCGCCTCACGATCTTCCTCCGTCCTGCTCGCCCTCCTGCTGCTGGCCGCGTGGCTGCACTTTCTTTCGCAAATGCTGGCCCGGCACCGGACCCGACGTGAATCTCCGCTGCGGCCGGTGGCAGGCATCATCCTCCTCGCCGGTCTGGCCGCGGGAGGCGTTGCCTTTCTGGCCCGGGATGTCATTGCCCAGCGGGCCCAGCAGACGGTCAGCCAGCTTCGCGAACTCCAGGACGAGGAAGGCGCAGATTCCCGCCTCACCCTTTACCAGGATACCTGGCGGATGGCCCGGGAGCACCCCTGGTTCGGCTGGGGCCTCGAAAGCTACGGCGATATATTTCGGGTCTACAATACCCAGCGTGTCCGCTACGACGGGGTGCATTACTGGCAACCCTACTACCGCTCCGCCCACAACGACTGGCTGCAGGCCTGGGCTGAAACCGGGTTGGTCGGCACGGGCTTGATTGTCCTGCTGGTCCTGCTCCCGCTCGCCGGCGTGCCCTGGCGCCGCGTCTCCTCGCCCCTGCCCTTCTGCCTGCTCGCCGGCTGCGGCCTGATCGTGCTGTATGCCGGAGTGGAATTCCCCTTCGCCAACCCGTCGGTCATTTTCGCCTTCTGGACCTCGTTCTACCTCGCGCTGGCCTATGCCGGCCTGGACCGGACCGAGCCGCCCGCCGCATCCCCCTCCTGACATGGCCAGACCCGCTCCCCTCTCCGTCCTGATCCCGGTGAAAAACGAGGCCGCCAATCTGCCGGCCTGCCTGGCCTCCTGCGCCTTCTGCGATGAAGTCGTAGTGGTGGATTCGGCCAGCACCGATGCGACGGCCGCCCTGGCGGCGCAGGCGGGCGCCACCGTCGTGCAATTCCACTGGGAGGGGCGCTTCCCGAAAAAGAAAAACTGGGCGCTGGCCAACGTCCCCTGGCGGAATGAGTGGGTTTTCATCCTCGATGCCGACGAGCGTATCACCCCGGCGCTGGCGGCCGAGCTGACCGCCCTGGCCGAGGCAGGGAACACCCCCTTCCCGGGCTACTATGTGAACCGCCGCTTCTGGTTCCTCGATGGCTGGCTCAAGCATTGCGGCTATTACCCGAGCTGGAACCTGCGCTTCTTCCGGCACCGCCTCGGCCGCTACGAGAAGGCCCCGGCGGCCGGCGACACCGGGAGCGGCGACAACGAGGTCCACGAACACGTGGAACTGCAGGGCCCCGCCGGCTACCTGCACGGGGAGATGGAGCACTACGCCTTCCCCGACATCTCCACCTGGGTCGAGAAGCACAACCGCTACAGCAATTGGGAAGCGAGGATGCAGGTCGCCGCCGCCGGCCTGAAGGCGACCCGACCGGCGCTGGAGGCCGGCCTGGCCCGCAAACGCCGGCTGCGCCGTCTGGCCTGGGCCCTGCCCTTCCGGCCCGCCCTGCGCTTTTTCTACCACTACGTCTGGCGCGCGGGCTTTCTCGACGGGTATCGTGGGTATGTCTTTTGCCGCCTCATGGCCCAGTATGAATTTCTCAGCATGGCCAAGGCGGCCGAAATCCGCCGCCACCGGCCCTGATCCCTTGGCCGCCCCGCGACTCATTTTCATTAACCGGGTCTACTGGCCCGATGAAGCCGCCACCGCCCAGTTGCTCACCGATCTGGCCGGCGGCCTGGCTGGAAAGGGTTGGGAAACGCATGTGATTGCCGGCGGCGGGGAGGCGGAGTCACACGCCGGGGTGGGGATCCACCGCGCCGGCCCGGCCCGCCGCCGCCACGGCCTGCTGCCACGCCTGACGCACTACCTGGGCTTCCTCCTGGCCGCACGCCGCCACCTGTCCGCCCTGCTCCGGCCCGGCGACATCGTCGTGTTAAAAACCGATCCGCCGTTTCTGGCCCCGGTCTTATCCGGCCTCGTCCGGCGCCGCGGCGGCCGCCTGGTGCATTGGATCCAGGATATCTATCCGGAAATTGCCATGCGCCACGCCGGGTTCACCGCTTCGTGGCTGCTGCGTCCTTGGCACCGGGCCCGCGACCAAGCCTGGCGTCGGGCCTCCCACTGCGTGGTCGTGGGCACCGACCTGCTCCCCGTCGTGCGACAGGCGGGTGTCCCCGCCAGCCGGGTGACAGTCCTGCCCAATTGGGCTCCGCCGGACCTGGACCACCCGGCCACCGCCGCCGAGGTCGCGGCCATCCGCCGCACCTGGCGGGTGGAAGGGAAATTTCTTGCCGTCTACTCGGGCAACCTCGGACGGGTGCACGAATTTGCCACCCTGCTCGACGCAGCAGCCCAGCTCGGGGCGGAGCGCGACCTCTGCTTCCTCTTCATCGGAGACGGGGCCCGGTTCGCCGCCGTGCGGGCCGCCGCCGCTGCCCGCGGGCTCCACCAGGTGCGCTTCCTGCCGGCCCAGCCGCGCCGCCACCTGGCCGCCGCCCTCGCCGCCGC
>CAISJA010000421.1 GCA_903885525.1 uncultured Opitutaceae bacterium | reverse complement strand
CTGCTGGAGCACGGCGCGCACCACCCGCTTGTGCCGCTCCTCGGTGGTGCGGATGAAATCGTCGTGGGCGATGTTGAGCCTGGGCAGCAGGCCGCGGAACTCCGCGCTCACCTCGTCGCAGAATTGCTGTGCGGGGATGCCGCGCTGGCGGGCGCTGGCCTGCACCTTCTGGCCGTGCTCATCCACGCCGGTGAGGAAATGCACCCGGTCCCCCATCTGCCGCCGGAAGCGCGCGATGACGTCGGTCAGCACCTTTTCATAGGCGTGGCCGAGGTGGGGCGAACCGTTGACGTAGTCGATGGCGGTCGTGATGTAGAAGGACTTCATGCGGAGCGTCACAACGTAGTGCTCGCCCGGCGTTTGTCGAGGGTTTGCCATCGTCCTGATTCGGGCGCAATCCCCGCAGCCAAGACGGGCTCGGCGCCTCAGCCGGTGGGGTGCACGCCATCGTCCAGCCACGCCGCCAACGCCTGCCAGGCCAGCGCGCGGTGGCTGATCCGGTTCTTGGCCTCCGCCGGCAACTCGGCGTAGGTCATGGCGAAGCCGTCGGGCACGAAAAGCGGATCATAGCCGAAGCCGTGCTCGCCCACCGGTTCGCGCCGGAGCGTACCCGGGCAGCGGCCCTCGAAAACCTGCTCCCCGCCCGGCCCCAGCAGCACCAGCACGCAATAAAAGGCCGCGCCGCGCCGGCCTTCCGGCACCTCGCGCATGACCGCGGTCAGCAGGCGGAGATTGGCGGCCATGTCGTGCTGCGGACCGGCAAAATAAGCCGATTCGACGCCGGGGGCGCCCCCGAGCGCCTCGACACACACCCCGCTGTCGTCGGCCAGCACCCAGGCGTCGGGCGGCAGCAAGGCCTGTAGCGCGCGCGCCTTCTTGCGCGCGTTGCCCGCAAAGGTGCCGGTATCCTCGACCACGTCGGGCAGACGGGCGGGACGGATGATCTGCACCGGGGGAATGCCCCGGGCTTGCGCGGACCGCGCCGCCAGCGCCGCCATCTCGGCCACCTTGTGGGCGTTGCCGGTGGCCAGATGCAGGACCGTGGGGCGCGCGCTCATGGGTGGAAGCCCGGCTTGGCAAAGGCCGTCTCATCCGGCGTCAGCTTGTCCGGATAACGCAAAAAGCCGCGGACGAGCGAGTCCTCGCCGTGCACCTCATGCCGCACCGCCCGGAGTCGGATGGCGCTGGCGATCGACTCCGTCCGCAGCCCGCGCAGGATGCTCTTGCCCTTGTCGTCGGCGAACAGCACCGGGGCCTGGTACGTGAAGAGGTAATCCAGCTCGCGGGCCTGCAGCAGCTCGCTCAGCACCTGCGCCCCGCCCTCGAAGAGGACTCCGGTGATCCCCTCCGCTGCGCAACGCTGCCGGAAGTCCGCGAAATCTACCTTGGGCGACGGGGAGGACAACACCCAGGTCCGGACCCCCAGGGCATTGAGCTTGCGCACATACCCGAGGCCGCCGTGGGGTGTGGTGACCACAACCGTCCGCTCGCGGAATTCGTCGGTGTAGAGGCCCGGCATGGACTTGTCGAGGACGCTGCGGAGCTGGCCGTCGAAGACGAAGCGCCAGGGGCACCATTCGGTCCCGTCGATCCGGGCGGTCAGGCGCGGGTTGTCGGCTCGGAGCGTGCCCGCGCCCACGGCAATGGCGGGAAAATAGCGGCGCCACCAATGCGCATCCGCCCGGGCAGCCTCGCCCGTGATCCACTTGGATTCGCCGGTCCGCGTGGCGACCTTGCCGTCGAGGGTGACACCGGATTTGGCGGCGAACAGCGGCCGGCCGGTGGCGATCCAATGGCTGAAGATCAGGTTCAGGTCGGCGCATTCCCCGGCCAGCACGCCGGTCTCCACCTCCACCCCGCCCGCCCGCAGCACCTCGAACCCCTTGCCGGCGTGGGCCGGATTCGGATCGGTGGCCCCGGCCACCACGCGGGTCAGGCCGGCATCGACGATGGCGTCGGTGCACGGAGGCGTGCGCCCGTGCGTGCAGCAGGGTTCGAGGGTGACGTAGAGCACGGCGTCCGCCCGCGGCCGGCGCCCGAGCGCCCGGAGGGCGTTGATTTCGGCATGCGGCTCGCCGGCGCGGGCATGGTGCCCCTCGGCCACGATCGACCCATCCTCCACGATGAGCGCGCCGACCAACGGGTTGGGATGCGTGTCGCCCCAGCCGCGCCGGGCCACCGCGATGGCGCGGCGCATGAACCAAGCATGGTCGTTCTCGCTCATGCGCCGCCGGCGTCTGCCGGGTTGCCG
>CAISJA010000420.1 GCA_903885525.1 uncultured Opitutaceae bacterium | reverse complement strand
TGGACAGGCCGCGGGTGGCGCCGGAGAAGCGGCCGTCGGTCATGAGGGCGACGCTCTCGGCGAGGCCGGCGCCGGCGAGCGCGGCGGTGACGCCGAGCATTTCGCGCATGCCGGGGCCGCCCTTGGGCCCTTCGTAGCGGATGACGACGACGTCGCCCGCCTTGATCCGCTGGGCGTTGACCGCGGCCATGGCCTCCTCCTCGCAGTTGAAGACGCGGGCCGGGCCGCGAAAGGTGGAGAGGCTGCTGCCGGCCACCTTGAGCACGCTGCCCTCTTCGGCGAGGTTGCCGCGCAGGATGACGAGCCCGCCGGTGGATTTGAAGGCTTTGTCCGTGGGGCGGATGACCTGCTGGCCGGGGGTCTCCGGGGCATGGCGCACGGCATCGCCGAGCGACTGGCCGGTGACCGTCGCGCAATCCGCCCGGAGGTATCCGCCCTCGAGCAGGCGGCGCAGAAGGAGCGAAATGCCGCCGGCCTGCTGCATCTCCACGGCGGTGTAGAGGCCGCCGGGCTTGAGCGTGGCGATGGTCGGCGTGGCGGCGCTGATGCGGTCGAAATCCTCCAGGACGAGCGGCACGTTGGCCTCGCGGGCAAGCGCGAGCAGATGCAGCACGGCGTTGGTGGAACCGCCCGAAGCCGCGACGGAGGTGATGGCGTTCTCGAAAGCCGCGCGGGTGAAAATCCGCGAGGGGCGGAGGTCGCGGCGGACGAGGTCCATGACGAGTTCGCCGCAGCGGAAGGCGGCGCGCTCCTTCGCCTCGTCGGTGGCAGGGATGCCGTTGAGACCGGCCGGGGAGATGCCGATGGCCTCCATGACGGTGGCCATGGTGTTGGCGGTGAACTGGCCACCGCAGGCGCCGGCGCCAGGGCACGCGGTGTCCTCGACGCGGAGGAACTGCTGCGCGTCGATTTTGCCGGCGGAGAAGGCGCCCACGGCCTCAAACACGTCCTGCAAGGTCTGGGCCTTCCCGTTGAGGTGGCCGGGGGCGATGGAACCGCCGTAGAGGGCAAGGCCGGGGATGTCGACGCGGGTAAGCGCCATCATCACACCGGGGTTGGTTTTGTCGCAGGCCGAGAGGCAGACGAGCCCGTCGAAGTGGTTGCCGCGGGCGACCAGCTCGATGGAATCGGCGATGATCTCGCGCGAGATGAGCGAGGTCTTCATGCCCTCGACGCCCATGGTGATGCCGTCGGAGATGGAGACGGTGTTGAACTCCATCGGGGTGCCGCCGGCGGCGCGGATGCCGGCCTTCACGTGTTCGGCGAGGGCGCGGAGGTGGAAATTGCAGGGCCCGATCTCGGTCCAGGTATTGGCGACGCCGATGATCGGCTTCTTCAGGTCGTCGTCGGTGAAGCCGACGGCCTTCAGCATGGCGCGGGCGGGGGCGCGGGACGGGCCTTCGGTGATGGCTTTGGAGTGGCGGCGCAGATCAGTCATGGCGGTGGGCTGCCCCGTGAAACGGGGCGGAGGGGATGGGGAGCGTGACGGGTGTTTTATCGGTTGGGAAAACAAAAGGGCCACCCTGGTTGGGCGGCCCTTTTGCATCTTTGGGAAATCTGGTGGATTTTCTCAGGAGTGCGAGAGCCGCCCGTGGGTCGGGGTAAGCAGAACTACGACCGCCATAATCATGGCGGCGACTTTAAGTTCGGACAGCGTGTGGCCAAGGGTCATTTCTGATGAGAATCTGTCCCGACTGTGAAGTGTCATAGGAGCTGCCGTCAACCCTCGATTTAAAAATATGACACGTCCGGCCCAAATGCCCCTGACTCAGGCCCAGCGCACGCCGGTCAAGGAAACGGCGCCGGCCACCGACCGGTGTCAGAGATCGCGATGGCCGCCCACCCACCGAATTGCCCCCGAGACCGGCCCCGCCTCATCTTTGCCTTTGCACTCCGGCTGGTTTTCGTGGCGCATCATTCCCGCCCGCTCCCATGAAGACCTCTCTTTTTGACTACCCCCTGCCCGACCGGCTCATCGCCCAGAAGCCGGCGGACCGGCGCGACGACTCCCGCCTGCTGGTCGTCCACCGGAGGGAGCACCGGATCGAGCACCGCCGCTTCCGCGACCTGCCAGAATACTTGCACGCCGGGGACACCCTGTTTCGCAACAACGCCGCCGTGATCCCGGCCCGGCTGCATGCGGTGCGCCCTACCGGCGGCCAAGTCGAGTGCCTGCTGCTCCGGCCGACAGCGGAGGCCGGGCGACCCGCGGCCGGCAGCCTGCCCCCGCCGCCTTCCGGCCCGACTCCGGTCCCTCCCCGGGCCGGCACCCTGACCCACGAGGAGTGGTGGTGCCTGTTGCGCCCGGGCCGGAAGCTGCCCGTGGGAGCGGCCTTCGGCCGGCCCGGAGTGTTTACGGCTACCGTGCGGGAGAAAGCGGAGGACGGCACCGCCCGCGTGGCGTTCGCCTGTGTGGAGGCAGGCATCCTCGCGGTCGCCAATCGGCTCGGCGAAATGCCGCTGCCGCCCTATATCAAGCGCCACCAGGAGGAGAGCGAACGCCTCTTCGACCGCGAGCGATACCAGACTGTGTACGCCGACCGCAGCCGGCAGGTCGCCGCCGCCGCCCCGACCGCCGGCCTGCATTTCACCGCCGGGCTGCTCGCCACCCTGGCGGCCCAGGGCGTCCGCACCGCCGACCTCACGCTCCACGTCGGGCTCGGCACGTTCCGCCCCATTGCCACGGAAGAGATCGAGGACCACCCGATTCACCGAGAAACTTACGAGATTCCTCCCGCCAGCCAGGCCGCGCTGCTGGCACCCGCCGGCCGGCGCTGCGCCGTCGGCACGACCTCGGTGCGGACCATCGAAGACTTTCTGGAAAAACGCTCCTCCCGGCCGGAATCCACCGCCGCCGCGGAACCGGGTCGGGACGAGGCCGCCCTTTTCATCCACCCGCCGCGCTGCTTCCGCGGGGTGGACGCCCTCCTGACCAATTTCCACCAGCCCCGCTCCACCCTGCTCTGCCTCGTGGCCGCCTTCCTCGCCCCCGGCTCCACCGACGGCATCGAGTGGCTGCGGGAAATCTACCACGAAGCCGTGGCCCGCGAGTACCGCTTTTTCAGCTTTGGCGACGCCATGCTGATCCTGTGAGCCGCCCGCACGGCGAAAAAATGTTAGTTGCGCATGCAACAATCGTGGCTATTCCTCCCAGTCTTTCCCCTCCCACTATGATCAAACGTCTCCTTGCCCTCCTCACCGTTCTCGCACTGGCCGCCTCCGTGCACGCCGCGACCGAGACCTATGCCATCGATCCGGTCCACTCGTCCGTGAGCTTCAGCGTCCGGCACCTCGTCTCGAAGTTCACCGGCGGCTTCACGAAGGTTTCCGGCACCATCCAGGTCGACCGGGCCAGCCTCGAAAACAGCTCCGTCGAAGCCGCCATTGAGGTGGGCTCCGTCAACACGGCCAACGACAAGCGCAACGGGCACGTCCTGAGCGCCGACTTCCTCGATGCCGCCAAGTTCCCCACCATCACGTTCAAGAGCAAATCGTGGAAGAAGACCGGCGAGGATACCTATGAGGTGACCGGCGACCTCACGCTGAAGGGCGTCACCAAGGAAACCGTGCTGCACGTCGCCGTCCTCGGCTTCGCCCCCGGGATGAAGCCCGGCACCACCACTTCCGGCTGGGAAATCACCGCCACCCTGAACCGCCAGAACTTCGGCGTCACCTACGGCCCGAAAATCATCGGCGATGATGTCAGCGTGACCATCGGCGTCGAAGCCAACCACGAGGCGGCCAAGTAAGCTCCGGCACCGTCCCCGCCGCACGCTTGCCGGCTAAAACTCTCGGCGGCCCGCATTCCCGCCGCCCTCAGGCACCCCCGACCGGGGTGCCTTTTTTTGCCCGCCCGCGCCGGCCTGACCCACGCGCCGCCCAGGTTGCCCGGGCCGGCCGATGTCGCGCCGGCCCGGCCTCTGTCCTTTCTTTTTGTCCCGGCCCGGACTAGGGTCCCCGCCGTGACCACCGCCGAACTCCAGCAGCTGATCGAGGATGCCACGTTTGACTACACGATGGGTGACTACGACGCCGCCCTCGCCAAGCTGGCCCGCGCCACCGCCGCCGCCCCGGACTCTTTCGCCGCCTGGCACGCCCGGGCCGAGGTGAACTTCTCGCGGCGGCGGCTCGACGACGCCCTCGCCGCCGCCCAACGCGCCCATGCCCTGCAGCCCGACGACCTCTTTATCAATACCACCCTCTCCCGGATCTGGATGGAGAAAGGCGACAAGGCGAAAGCCGAACATCATGGGGCCCAGGCCAAAATCCAGGGTTGGAAAGAGCAATTGCGCGACCCATCATCCTCCGCCGGAGTCACTTGAGGCTAGTCCGTTGACAGCGGGCGGCGGGACCACCTAGCCTGCCCCCTTATGGAGAGACCCGCCTACCTCCTCGAATTCGAGAAGCCCCTTCGCGAACTCGAGAAACAGCTCGAATCCCTGCACCAGCAGTCGCTGGAGAACAACATCGATATGGCCGCCGAGCTGGCCACCATCGAGGAAAAGATCGAGCAGACCCGGCGCGACATCTACACGCACCTCACCCCTTGGCAGCGGGTGCAGGTCGCCCGTCACCCCAAGCGCCCCTACGCCCTCGACTACATCCAAGCCCTCTGCACCGATTTCCAGGAATTGCACGGCGACCGGCAGTTCAAAGATGACCAGGCCCTTATCGGGGGCACCGCCCAGTTCGCCGGCCGCGCCGTCATGGTGATCGCCCAGCAGAAGGGCCGCGATACGCGGGAAAACATTCTCCGGAACTTCGGCATGCCCCAGCCGGAGGGCTACCGCAAGGCCCTCCGCCTGATGAAACTCGCCGAAAAATTTGATCTGCCCGTGCTCACGTTCATCGACACTCCCGGCGCCTACCCCGGGGTCGAGTCCGAAGCCCGCCACGTCTCCGAAGCCATCGCCGTCAACCTTCGCGAAATGGCCCTGCTCAAGGTCCCGACCATCGCCGTCATCATCGGCGAAGGCGGGTCCGGCGGCGCCCTCGGCATCGGCGTCACCGACCGCGTGCTCATTTTCGAGAATTCCTACTATTCGGTGATTTCCCCCGAGGGCTGCGCCGCCATCCTCTGGAAGGACCGCGCCAGCGCCCCCCGCGCCGCCGAAGCGCTCAAACTCAACGCCGCCAACCTCAAGGAACTCGGCGTCGTCGACGAGGTGATACCCGAGCCGCTGGGTGGCGCGCATAACGATCCCGCCGCCGCCGCCGCCGCGCTGAAGGACGCCTTCACCCGCCACCTCGCCGAACTGCTCGAAAAATCCCCGGAGCAGCTTTGCGATGACCGCTACGACCGCTACCGCGTGCTGGGCGAGTACCGCGAAACCGCCGCCAAATAAGCGCCCCCCCCGGCCGGCCCCTCCCACCCGCTTACGGTGCTGGGGCGGGAAGCTCCCGGAACGTCACAAAATCGAAGGCCTCGCCGCCGCACTCGACCGTGAGCCGAAGCGGCAGATTCGCCAGCTGGCGCAGCGGAAAAACCAGCACGGCCGTCACCGCCTCGCCCGGCCCAAGGCGATATTCCTCTTTCAGCCAATAGTCGGCCGCCCATTGGCTCCATTGCCCGGCTGTATCAGGAGGGAAGCGGGTGGCCGGGGCCGGGGAAGCACCGGCGGTCGGACCCGGCCTCTCCGCCTGCCGGGCGACCCAGGCCAGATATGAACCGCCGTACATCGGGGCGATGGTCTGTCCCGTTGCATCCAGGAGGCTCACCACGGGGTGCAGGGTGACCGGTTTGTCCGCTTGATTGGACAGCACCAAAGTCAGCCGGCAGCCCCGGACAAACGGGCCGTCCGCGAAGGCCAGGTTGCTGCTCACCGCGAGGCCGTCGCGCTCCTGGCGCTCAAAGGCCAGCACGTTCGGCCGCATGCTGCCTGCATTGCGCGCGAGGACGGCATGCCCCGGCTCATTCAGGGTGACCGGCTCCATGGTGGTGCAGCCGGTGATAAGTAGGGTCAGGCCGCTGGCAGTGAGCAGCAATGGGCAAAGAAGGTTCATGGCAGCCTTGGTCATCCCCGCCATCGGCCCATCCGGCCCGTCGGTTTAGCCCAATCCTGCGGCCGCGGCGGTGTTGAATACGAGGCACCGTGGGAGCAGAGCGAAAACGAGCAGTTAGTTTTCAGTGCAAAGCGTGACCCAATTTTCCGTCTCTAACTGCTCGTTTTCACTCGGGACGCCGAGGGAGACGGCCAGGACATAGCTTGGGCAAGGTAAGCGTACAACTCTGACATGACGACAGCGGCGGCGGGATCGGGTAGGCTCCCGGGCTGCCCACGGAACCGTGTTATTTCAAACGATGTGGTGGTGGACATGCTTAGGTTGCCGCGTCAACTGGCAACCTGGCCTCACCCAAAACTTAAGTCCCTCTTGAGAAGGGATTAAATTGGTGCCCGGAGAGGGGGTCGAACCCACACGCCTTTAGAGGGCGACGGATTTTGAGTCCGTTGCGTCTGCCAATTCCGCCATCCGGGCGAGCCAAGGCCCGAAACAAAGCCGAGCCCGGGGCAAAGTAAACACCTTTTCAGGCCGGCAAGGCGGGGATTGAAACCGGCCGCCGTCAGGGGCAGCCTCTGGAACGGTCCCAGCACCCGTCCTTTTCTCCCACTTCCCCCGCACGCCGCCATGCCTGATTTTCGCGCCTACGCCCCCGCCGCCGCCGCCGACACCCGGGAAATCCGGCTGGACGCCGAGGAGAGCCACCACCTGGTGGCCGTGAACCGCTGCTCCCGCGGCGATCCCGTCGTGGCGTTCAACGGCCACGGCCGCGAGTGGTCCACCGTCTGCGCTGATCCGGCCCGCAGCGGCGCCCTCCTGACCGTCCAGTCTACCCGGCAGGCTCCCGCCCTCCCGGGCGCGATCACCCTGGCGCAGGCCCTGCCGAAGGGGGCGACCATGGATGAAATCGTCCGCCAGGCCACGGAGCTCGGTGCCGCCCGCCTCGTCCCGCTCCTCACCGAGCGCACCCAGGTCCACCTCGACGCCGACCGCGCGGAGAAGAAAATCGGGAAATGGCGCACCGCCGCCATCGAGGCGGCCAAGCAGTGCGGCAACCCGTGGCTGCCGGAAATTGCGCCGCTGCAAAAACTCTCCGGGTTCCTGGGCACCGCGAAGGACTACGACCTGAAGCTGGTGGCGAGCCTTCACCCCGGTGCCGTTACGCTGAAATCGGCCGTCGCCCCCTATCGCGCCCGGCAGCCGGCCGCGCCGGGGGCGACACCGCCCCGGGTCCTTTGGCTGGTCGGCCCGGAGGGTGATTTTTCGGCAGCCGAGATGACCGCCGCGGTCCTGGCCGGCTTCACCCCCGTGACGCTCGGCCCGCTCGTGCTGCGCTGCGACACCGCGGCGGTGTGTGCGCTCAGCGTGCTCAGCCACGAATTGCTCTGATCATTTCCGGCCGGCGAGATAGCGCAGCACATCGTCGCCCGACACCCGGCCGCCCGGGCCGGTGGCTTCCATGCCGGTGAGCGTCGCCGGATCGAGCCCGGCTCCCTGCGCCAGCTTCAGGGCGCGGGGCGTCCAGACCAAGGGCCGGGCCACCCCGGCGGGAGCGGCCGGAGCCGGGGCGGTCTCGGCCGGGGCCGGCACCGCGGCAGCCGCCAGATGCTGCAGGCTCTGGTCTGCCGTCTCCATCCGGAACAGTGTTTCGCCGGAGCGTTTGACCTGTCCGGGCTGGCCGCGCACTTCGAGAATGGTGCCGGCCGCGGGGGATTCGAATTCAAAGGCAGATTTGTCGCTCTCCAGATCGGCCAGTTTCTGGCCCTTGGCGACGACCGCCCCTGGTGCCACCACGAGATGGATGATGGTCAGCTCGCTGACCGTGGCGCCCATGGAAGGCAGGGGGATGTCGACGATGAAATTGGGCATGGGAGGTTTTCCTCGAGGAAACCCATCTTGGGCGGGGTGGTGAAGTGAAAACCACGGCGGAAGGCGCAAAATCCGGGGCCCGCACCACCGGAGCCCCCTCGGGCCGCGGCGGCGGGCGGACCCTTGCCAACCCGGTCTCCCTCTTCCGCGCCCGGGCCGCCCTGGTGCCGCCCCCAGGGAAACAAGGCAGGGCTCAGCTCCGCACGGCGTGCCACACTTTCAGGCAGGAGGCGATCAGGGCGGGCAGCTCGGCGGTGGGAATCTGGTTGGGGCCGTCGGAGATCGCCTGCGCCGGATCGGGATGGGTCTCGATGAAAAGGCCGTCCGCCCCCGCCGCCAGCGCCGCCCGGGCGAGGCCGGGCACGAACTCGCGGCGGCCGCCGCTCTTGCCGCCGGCCGCACCGGGCAGCTGGACGCTGTGCGTGGCGTCGAACACGGCGGGGTAGCCGAGCGCCTGCATCATCGGGAACGAGCGCATATCGACGACGAGATTGTGATAGCCGAAGGTGGTGCCGCGCTCGGTCTGCCAGATTTCCCGCGCGTGGCCGTCGCGCAGCTTGGCGACGACGAATTCCATTTCCGGCGGCGAGAGGAACTGGCCCTTCTTGACGTTCACGGTGCGGCCGGTGGCGGCCGCGGCGAGGAGGAGGTCGGTCTGCCGACAGAGGAAGGCGGGGATCTGGAGCACGTCGCACACCTCGGCGACGCGCGCGGCCTGCTGGCGCTCGTGGATGTCGGTCAGCACCGGAAAGCCGTAGGTGCGCTTGATGAGAGCGAGCAGGGCAAGTCCTTCCTCCAGGCCGGTGCCCCGGTCGCCGTCCAGCGAGGTGCGGTTGGCCTTGTCGAAGGAGCCCTTGAACACGATGTTCAGCTCCGGGTGCGCGGTGCCGATCTGCCGCAGTGTCTCGGCGGCCGCGCGGCAAACGGCCTCGTTTTCGAGCGAGCAGGGGCCGGCGATAAGGAGGAGTTTCTGGGGGTCGAAAATCATGGGTGAACGAACTTGACCGCGGAGTGACACCGGCAAACCCCGCTCGGCTGACCAGCGGCCAGCCGGGGCCCGCCGCCGTGAACAGTTGTGCTCATCCGTGGTTTCCCTGCCTGCGCTGGTGCCTGATGGCGGCGGCGATGAAGGCGGCGAAGAGCGGATGGGCCTTGTTGGGTTTGGACTGGAACTCAGGGTGGCACTGCACACCGAGGAACCAGGGATGGTGCTTCAGCTCGACGACCTCGACCAGGCCGCGCTTGGGATTCCAGCCGGAGATGACCATGCCATTCTGCTCCAGGCGCTCGAGGTAGTCGTTGTTCACCTCATAGCGGTGGCGATGGCGCTCGGTGACGGTGTCCTGCCCGTAGGCTTTGCGCGCGAGCGTGCCGGCCTTGAGCGCGCAGGCGTAGGCGCCGAGGCGCATGGTACCGCCCTTGAGCACGACATTGCGCTGCTCGTCCATGAGGGCGATCACCGGATCGGGCGTGTGCTGGTCGAACTCCACCGAGTTGGCCTTCTTCAGCCCGAGCACATGGCGGGCAAAATCGATCACGGCCACCTGCATGCCGAGGCACAGCCCGTAGTAGGGAATGCCATGCTCGCGGGCGTAGCGGGCGGCGGCGATCTTGCCCTCGATGCCCCGGTCGCCGAAGCCGCCGGGGACGAGGATGCCGTCGAGCTTCTTCAGGCGCGCGGGGCCGCCTTTCGTCTCCAGGTCCTCGGCGTCGATGCGGACGATGTCGACCCGCGCATGGTTGGCGATGCCGGCGTGGCTGAGCGATTCGTAGACTGATTTGTAGGCGTCCTGCAGCTCGATGTACTTGCCGACCACGCCGATCTTCACCTCGTGCCTGGGCGACTTGATGCGGTGCACGATGTCGAGCCAGATGTTTTTCGGCGCCGGTTTGTTGCGGATGCCGAGCAGGTCGCACACGATCTGGTCCATGCCCTGTTTCTGAAGCATGAGGGGCAGCTCGTAGATGGAGGAATGCACGTCCTCGGCGGCGATGACGGCCTTCACCGGGACGTTGCAAAACATCGAAATCTTCTCGCGCATCTCCGGCGTGAGGGGCTGTTCGCAGCGGCAGACGAGGAGGTGGGGCTGGATGCCGATCTCGCGGAGCTTGGCCACGGACTGCTGCGTGGGCTTGGTCTTCAGCTCACCGGCCGCGCTGACGAAGGGGACGAGGGTGACGTGGATGAAGCAGCACTCCTTCGGCCCGACCTCGAGGGCGAACTGGCGCAGGGCCTCGAGGAAGGGCAGCCCCTCGATGTCTCCGGTGGTGCCGCCGATCTCGGTGATCAGGATGTCCACGCCCTTGCCGCCCTTGTAGATCCGGTCCTTGATCTCGTTGGTGACGTGCGGAATCACCTGCACCGTCTTGCCGAGATAGTCCCCCCGGCGCTCCTTGGCGATGACGGCCTCATAGACCTGCCCGGAGGACAGGCTGTTGGCGCGGGAAAGCTTGCCCGAGGTGAAGCGCTCGTAGTGGCCGAGGTCCAGGTCCGTCTCGGCGCCGTCATCGAGCACATAGACCTCGCCATGCTGGTACGGGCTCATGGTGCCCGGATCGACGTTCAGGTAGGGATCAAATTTCTGGATGCGCACAGTCAGCCCGCGCATTTCGAGCAGGGCGCCCAGGGAGCCCGCTGTGAGCCCCTTGCCCAGGGATGAGACCACGCCGCCGGTGACGAAAATATACTTCACGGACCAAGGGTAAAAGCCCCGCCTGTCCGCGACACAAGAAAAAGCTTTGCCAGCGCCGCATTTCCCGGGATTTTGGTCCGCTGTGCAGTCCAAACCCACCCTTCTCGTCTGGCTCACCTGCGACGCGGTCCATCTCGACCCCGCCACGGGCAAGCACACCATCCTCGGGGTGTTTTCCAACATCAAGGCCCGCAGTTTCCCGGTCGTCCACCCGCGGATGGTCTGGTTTCTGACGCTGACCGATGTCCAGACCGGCAACCACCGCCTGAAGATTTTGCTCAGCCTCGACCCCACCCGGCCGGTGGAGCTCATCCAGCGCGAGTTCGAGTCGCAGAGCCCGTTGCACCGGATCAATCTCATCAACGAATTGCACAACCTCCGCTTCGATCAGCCTGGCGACTACTCCATTCTGATCGAGGTGGACGACGAGCCCATCCTCGCCACCAGCCTGACGGTGGGCCTTTGAACCCGGAGTCCCCGCCCCTGCTTCCACCGTGTCCGCCCCCACCCTCGATCTCCTTGGCGTTGGCAATCCGATCATGGATCTGCTGGCGCACGTTTCCGATGAATTTCTTGCCACCCAGGTCTCCGGCGAAAAGGGCGGCATGGTGCTGGTCGATGACGACGACATCGTGCGGCTGCTCCGGGCCCATGACGACGACTACGCAGTGATGCCGGGCGGGGCCGCCGCCAACACCACGCTCGGCGCCATCCGGCTCGGGCTGCGCGCCGCTTTTCTCGGCAAGATCGGGGGCGACGTCACCGCGGAGAGCTATTGGGAGAATTTCACCGCCGCCGGTGGCGACGGTTCCCGTTTCAAGCGGGCCGCCCTGCCCAACGGCCGCTGCCTCTCCCTCGTCACCCCGGACGGCCAGCGCACCATGCGCACGCATCTGGGCGCCGCCATGACCTTGAGCCCGGCCGAGGTCACCCCCGCCGATTTTGCGGGCTGCCGCCATGCGCACATCGAGGGCTACCTGATGTTCAACCCCGCCCTGGCCGAGCAAGTCATGGTCTGCGCCCGGGCCGCCGGTTGCACCGTCAGCCTCGATCTTGCCTCCTTCGAGGTGGTCAGCGTCGCCCGCGACTGGATTTTCCGGCAGCTCCGCGAAGGGGTGCAGGTGGTCTTCGCCAACGAGGACGAGGCCCGCACGCTCTTCGGGCGGGAGGACAGCTACGAAAACTACGCCCGCGAGCTGGCCCGCTATGGTGGCATCGCCGCCGTCAAGCTGGGCAAGGACGGGGCCTGGGTGGCGCAGGGCGGAGCCTTGCATCGGATCGCGCCGGTCAGCGTGCCCCGCGTCGTCGATACCACGGGTGCCGGCGATGCTTGGGCGGCCGGCTTCCTCTACGGTTATTTGCTCGGCCGGCCGGTGCCGGTGGCCGGAGCCATCGGCTCCTGCCTCGGCGCGGAAAACGTCCAGCATCTCGGCGCCGCCATCCCGGACGTCCACTGGCCGCGGGTGTGCGCCGCCGTCGCCCGGCTGGCCGGTGGCTGATCGCGCCGAGCCGGCCCCGGCCGCTTGCGCCGGACCGTTTTTTCGGGTCGAACCCGGCGGGAAATCTGTTGTCCTGAGCGCATGGCCTGCCGCCCCCACCTCCTGTTGCTCGGTTGGCTGTCCTTGGCGGCGGTCCCAAGCCGGGCCGAGCTTTCCCAAGAAACGAGGGCCAAGATCAGCGCCGACTTCCCCGCCTGGCACCCCAATCCTCCGGAAACAGGGACCCCGGCGGCCCGCCCCGACGCTCCCGCCCCGCTGAGCGACGACCCGCTCGTCTATCTGCCTACCTACCACGTGAAGGAAAGCCTGCTCAGCCATGCCGGCGACAAGCTGCGCAGCGAACGCGAGGTGCAGGCCAAGGCCCTGGCCGCCTACAAGGACTCCATGACCGATCTGGAATGGGCGCTCAACAGTTGGTTCGTCCCGCTGTTCACCGCGCCGGCCTCGTCCCGGGCCCGGGAGTATTACGAGGACCAGAAGACCTCCGCCGAAACCGCGCGCCTGCAGCGTTTGCAGTCGATCAAGGCACCGGGCGACTGACCCCATCCGCCCCGGCACCCCCCGTACCCTGCGCCGGGTTCCCGGAGTTTTCCGCACCACCCCGCTTGCCAGGCCCGGCCAAGTGCCCCAGCCTGACGGCGTGTCCCAAGGAGAGATCATCCTGCTGCGCGAGCTGCTGGCCCACGACCACGAGCATGTCTCGGGGGAGAAACTTGCCCGGCTGATGGGAATCTCGCGGGTCGCGGTCTGGGCCCAGTTGCAGAAATTGGAAACACTGGGCTACCGCTTCGAAGCCGTGCGCCGCCTCGGCTACCGGATGCTCGCCACCCCGCCCCGACTCCACGCTCCGCTCATCCAAGCCCGGCTGGTCCGGCTTCCCCACCCGCCTCACCTCGTCTGCCTCGACCAGGTCGACAGCACCAACAGCGAGGCCGAACGCCGCCTTGCCGCCGGTGAGCCGGTGCCGCTCGTCATCCTTGCCCGCGCCCAGACCCACGGCCGCGGCCGCCGGGGCCGCCCTTGGCACAGCGCCGCCAACGGCAACCTCTATGCGACCTTTGTCTTCCGCCCCGAGCTCGAGCCCGCCGCCCTGCAGGACTTCACCCTGTGGATGGGGCTCAACCTGTGCGAACTCGTGGCCAATTTCTGCCGCCTCACCCCGGGCCTGAAATGGCCCAACGACCTGTACCTCGGCGGACGCAAGGCCGGCGGCATGCTGACCGAGGCCCGGGTCGACGCCGATCAGGTCCGCGACCTCGTCTTCGGCCTCGGCCTCAATGTCAACAGCCAGCCGGCGGACTTTCCCCCCGTACTCCGCCGCACCGCCACCTCCCTCGCCGAAGCGGCGGGTGAGCCGGCCGACCTGAACAAGCTGGCCGCCGCCGTCATCGGCCGCATCGGCGCCGCCTACCACGATTTTGTCGATGGCAGCTACCGGGCGCGGTTTGCCGGCCTGTGGACCCGCTACGACATCCTGCGCGACCGCCCGGTCACCGTGGTCCAGGGCCATCGCACCGTCCGCGGCACCGCCACCGGCATCGACGCCGAGGGCTCCCTGCTCGTCCGGCTTGACTCCGGCCGGACGGAACGCTTCCGCGCCGGCGAGGTCACGCTCGGGAAGGATGCCCCCGGCGGCGAGAGGATGCTTGCCCGCGGGCCGGAATCTCCGTGTTAATGGTCGGCGTTCGCGCCCGCCGCATGGCAGAAATTCCCGACATCACCATCGAGGTCGACCACCTCCGGAAAAACTACGGCTCCCTCGCCGCGGTGCAGGACCTGAGTTTCACGGTCCGCCGCGGTGAGATCGTCGGCCTACTCGGGCCCAACGGCGCGGGCAAAAGCACCACCATGCGCATCCTGACCGGCTACCTGCCGGCCACCTCGGGGGCGGTGCGCATCTGCGGGCTGCCCGTCGCCAGCCATCCGGAGCTGACCAAGCGCCACATCGGCTACATGCCGGAAAACAATCCGCTGCCGGAGGACATGCGGGTGTCGGAGTACCTCTGGTTCCGCGGCCGGCTCAAGGAGGTGCCCCGCGCCCGGCTCCGCCAGCGAATCGACGAGGTGCTGGAACTCTGCGACCTGAAGCGCAGCCGCCACCGCATCCTCGGCCGCCTCTCCAAGGGCACCCGCCAGCGCGTCGGCATCGCCGAGGCGATCCTCGCCGAACCGGCCGTGATCATCATGGACGAGCCGACCATCGGCCTCGACCCGCACCAGATCCTGATCGTCCGCGACCTCATCGCCGGCCTGCGCGGCCGCATGAGCGTCATCATCTCCTCCCACATTCTGCCCGAGATCGAGGTCACCTGCGACCGCGTGCTGATCATCAACGCCGGCCGGATCGTCGCCCAAGGCACCCCGGCCGACCTGCGGCGCGAAATTTTTGGCTCCAGCTCCTACCGGGTCGAGCTGGCGGGCGACGCCGCCGGCCTGCCCGCCCTGCTGCGCGGGATCGAGGCCACCTTGGAGCTCACCCACGTCGGCGACGTTGGCGGGGACGGTTTCTGTGCCGCCACCCTCACCACCAGGGCGGAAGCCGACCTCGGCGAATCGCTCCTGCGCACCCTCACCGCCGGCGGCTACCGCCTCCGCGCCCTCGCCCGCACCCAGCCCTCCCTCGAAGACGTCTTCCTGGCCGCCACCCGCCGCAGTTGGGACGCGCGCCTCCCCGACAAGGATAGCGGGGCGCAGAAAAGCACGGGCTGATGGACCGGCCTCCGCCGCCGCCCGCTCCCACCCACCCCGTTTTTCCCCGCCTTCCCGCCGGCTCTTGGGCCCTGCCCTTCACCCGCTCCACCTTCACCTTCCTGCTTCCGCCCTCCTCCCGTCCGCATGCGCCACTTTTTCACCATCCTCAGCCAGGAAATCCGCGCCCTGCTTTGCAACGCCAGCACCTACGTCGCGGCGGTGCTGTTCCTGCTCGTGATGGCCTTCTTCTTCCTCCTCATCCTGCGCGACTATACGACCGCGGCGCAGGCCACCCCGCCCGCCGCCGATTTTTTCCGGATCTATTTTATACCGGTATTCTTCATGGTGCCCCTGCTCACCATGCGCTCCCTGGCCGAGGAACGCCGGCTGGGAACCCTGGAAACGCTCCTCACGGCGCCCGTCTCCACCGCCGAGGTGGTGCTGGGGAAATTCTGCGCCGCCTACCTGCTTTACCTCGCCCTCTGGGGCTCGACCCTGGGTTTCCATGCGCTGCTCTACCATTACGCCCGCGATGTCCGCCTGCTCGACCCGGGCCTGCTCATCGGCGGCTACCTGTTCATCGCCGTCAGCGGACTGCTCTTCGTCGCGATCGGCATCTTCGCCAGTTCCCTCACGCGCAGCCAGGCCGTCGCCGGCATCCTCTCCTGCGTGATGCTCCTGCTGCTCATCCTCGGCCTCGGCTACCTTTCCGGCCTCGCCGTGCTCCAGCGCGACCTCCTCCATCCCGCCCGGACCGCCCTCGAGTCACTCCAGATCAACCAGCACCTGGAGGATTTCCGGCAGGGCATCATCGACACCCGCCAGATCATCTTCTACCTCAGCGGCGCCACGCTCGCGCTCATCTTCAGCATCCTCGGCGTCGAGGCCAAGCTGCTCCACGGCTGACATGAGGTTCACCGACAGCTTCCGCGCCGCCCGCTGGGTCCGCCTGCTCAACTTGCTCCTGCAGGCGCTGCTCTTCCTCGCCCTCTTCGGCGGGCTCAACTACATCGCCCTGCACCACTCCTGGCGCTTCGACCTGACGCGGACCCGCCAACACTCCCTCTCGGCCGAAACCCGGTCCTATCTGGAACGGCTGGACTCCCCCCTCCGGATCATCGTCACCCGCTCCGAAGAGGCCGAAGACACCTCCCTCCGCCAGGCCTTCAGCGACATCACCGGCCTGCTCCGCGAGTACGCCTACGCCGCACGCCAGAACGACAAGGGCCGCATCGACGTGGAACTGGTGGACGTCTACCAAAACCGCCGGAAGGCCGAGGAGCTGGGCCTCGACCAGCCCAACCTGGTCATCCTGCTCGGCAACGGACACCGCCGGGTGCTCACTCTGGCCGATTTCTACCGGTCGAAGGCCCAGCGGCGGGATGCCTTCCGCGGCGAGGCCGCCCTGACCTCCGCCATCCTCGACGTCTCCTCCCCCGACAAGAAAAAAATCTATTTCCTGCACGGCCACGGCGAGGTGAGCCCCGACGACGTCACCCCCCGCGGCCTGTCGGCCCTGCGGGACGAGCTCCGCCAGCGCAACTTCGAGCTCGGCGCCATCGACCTCGTGCAGACCCGCAAGATTCCCGACGACGCCGCCCTGATCCTGATCGCGGGTCCGCAGGGGCGCATCCAGCCCATCGAGGAGGAGCTGCTCCGCACCTACCTGCGCACCCGCGCCGGCCGCGTCATCCTCCTGCTCGACCCCGGGCGCCAGTACGGCTTGGAAAACCTGCTCTTCGACTGGGGTGTCATCGTGTACGATGATCGCATCTTCGACTCCAACCCCGAGGAACTGAACGAAAACGGGGACCTCCGCCTCGGGCGTTTTGCCCCCCGG
Organism: uncultured Opitutaceae bacterium; assembly: GCA_903885525.1. Taxonomy (GTDB): domain Bacteria; phylum Verrucomicrobiota; class Verrucomicrobiia; order Opitutales; family Opitutaceae; genus Didemnitutus. The sequence goes on along the minus strand of CAISJA010000420.1, from coordinate 623 downwards.
CATCCTATCACGGAAAATCTGGTCAACAATCAGCTCAAGGTCACCGTCGGGCCCGCCCGCGTCACCACCGACGACCTCGGCCGCACGGCCGACGACGGCCTCAGTGTGACCAAACTGGTCGCCGCCAGCCCGACCGCATGGGGCGAGGTCAGCTACCGGTTGCGGGTTCCCCCGGTCTACAACCCCAGCGAGGATCAGCGCGACAAGGACGGCCTGGGCGTGATGGTGGTCTCGGAGCGCCTCAAGCCGGCCAACCTCCCGCTCAGCGTGCGCGGCGGCCGGCTCGTGGTCATCGGCACCTCGGAGCTGGTCACCAACAACCGCATCATCAACACCGGCAACCTCAACCTCTTCCTCGCTACCATCAACTGGTGCGCCGACCGTGACACCCAGGTCAACATCCCCGTCCGCCCGATCGAGCTCTATCAGCTCACGCTCTCGCAGGAGGAAATCAGCCGGCTGCGCGTCGGCCTGCTGCTCCTCCTGCCGGGTGCGGCCGCCCTCCTCGGGCTGCTCGTCTACCTGACCCGCCGCGACTGAATCCGCCCGCCCCCCTCCCACGCCGCCATGCGCACCAAAGTCACTCTCGTCCTGGTTTTCCTTAACCTCGTCCTCTTCTACTA
>CAISJA010000419.1 GCA_903885525.1 uncultured Opitutaceae bacterium | reverse complement strand
GTCTGCAACGAGGACCCCAGCCGCATCTTTGAGGGCCTGCGCGTCATCTACCGCTCGGTCGAGCAGACGGGGCGGCTGGGCGATTTCGACTTTTTCATCCTGAGCGATTCGAGCGATCCGAACAAATGGATCCAGGAGGAGGTGGCGTGGACGGAGCTGTGCAAGCAGCTCAACGGGTTCGGGCGCATTTTCTACCGGAAGCGGCGCGTCTCCATCAACAAGAAGAGCGGCAACGTGGGCGACTTCCTCCGCCGCTGGGGCCGCAGCTACCGCTACCTGGTGGTGCTCGATGCCGACAGCATCATGACCGGCACGAGCATCGTGAAGCTGGTGGCGATGATGGAGCGCAATCCCAAGGTCGGCATCCTGCAGACCGCGCCGCGCGTGGTCAACGGGGTCACGCTCTATGCGCGCCTGCAGCAGTTCGCCAACCGGCTCTACAGCCCGCTCTTCCTGGCCGGCCTGAACTACTGGCACCAGGGCGAGAGCAATTTCTGGGGGCACAACGCCGTGATCCGCGTCGCCCCGTTCATCGAGCACTGCGGCCTGCCCGAACTGCCCGGGGTCGAGCCCTTCGGCGGCCGCATCCTCAGCCACGATTTTGTCGAGGCCGCCCTGATGCGGAAGGCCGGCTGGTCGGTCTGGCTGGCCTACGACCTGGAGGGCAGCTTCGAGGAGGGCCCGCCGACGCTGATCGACAGCGCGAAGCGCGACCGCCGCTGGTGCCAGGGCAACCTGCAGCACAGCTGGCTGCTGCTGGCCCGCGGCTTCCACCCGGTCAACCGCTTCCACCTCCTGATGGGGGTCATGGCCTACGTCGCCTCGCCCCTGTGGCTGCTCTTCATGCTCATCAGCACGCTGCAGCGTTTCCACGAGGTGCGCACGGGGGTCTTCTCCGCCTATCATGCGGAGAACTACACCATGCTCTTCGGCTATGTGGTCGAGGTGCCGGAGGCGTTTGCGCTGTTTTTGCTCACCCTGCTGCTGCTCTTCCTGCCGAAGCTGCTGGCCGTCCTGCTCGAACTCCGCGAAGGCCGCGGCCGGGCCTACGGCGGGCCGTTCCGGCTTGTGCTCAGCGCGGTGCTGGAGATGGCGGTCTCCACGCTGCTGGCACCGATCAACATGATGTTCCAGTCCAAGTTCGTCGTCTACATCCTGCTCGGGCAGGGCGTGGGCTGGGTGACGCAGCGGCGCGAGGCGAGCGAGGACACGGACTGGCGCGAAGCCATTATCACGCACAGCGGGCAGACCGTTTTCGGTCTCGTCTGGGGTGCCTCGGCCTTCGTGCTCGTGCCGGCCTTTTTCTGGTGGCTCACCCCCGTGCTGGCCGGGCTGGTGTTCTCGGCACCGCTCTCCATCATCCTCGGCAAGGCCAGCTTCGGCCGCCGCGCCCGTGAACTCGGGCTGTTCCTCACGCCCGACGAGACCGAGCCGGCACCGGAGCTGCCCCGGCTGCAGTCGCGCCTGGAACAGTGCTACCGGCACATGCAGCCGATCGCCGAGCTGCGGCAGGACTACGGGCTGATGCAGGCCGTGCTGGATCCCTACGTGAACGCCGTGCACGTCTCGCTCCTCCGGCAGCGGCAGGGCAGTTTCTCCGTGCGCCGCTACTTCGTGGAACTGCGCCGCCGGCTCCTCGCGGAGGGGCCGGAGCAGCTCACCCCGAAGGAAAAGATGGCGCTGCTGCGCGATGCCGAGTCGATGAACTGGCTGCATGAGCAGTTGTGGAAGCAGCCGCCCGAAAAACTTTCGGCCTGGTGGCGGCTCGCCATGCGCCAGTACAACGTGCTCACCGCCGCGCCCATCACCGCGCTGTACCGGTAGAAATTTGGGGGCGGGCTTCCCGCCCTACGGTGCCGTGTCCGGAGGCGGAAGAACCGGGCGGCGGCGCCCTTGCGCGGAGAGCTGGCCTGCCAGGTGTCGGTGCCGGAGGCGGAGGGCACCCGGGTGAGCGTGACGCCCGCGGCGGACCAGGCCGTGAGATCGCCCGACACCTCGACGGCCGAGGTGAGGTCGGGATGGTCGGCGGGACGGGTGAAGGTGAGGGTGGAGCCCGGTGACCGTGGCGGCATTCCCTCCCCAGGTGACGACGGTGCCGTCGCCTTTCAGGGCGAGCGCCGAGACAACCCAGACCGACGAGCCACCAGAATGATCGCGGCGACATGGCGAAGCAGGGTGTACACGCCAGGGACAAGGCGGCCTCCGGCCAAGAACCGGCCGCAGCGGGTGCCACTGCCGCGCCCGCCCGGTCGGCGGTGGTGCCGCACCGGGGGAGACGGGCCAGGCGACCGACTTTCAAGTCCCCGCGGCGACTTTTTCGAGCGCCAGTCTTACCCGCGCAAACTCGGCCTCGAAGTCCGGCAGCAGGGTCCGGACCTGGTCGAACCGAGCCGCCTTGCCGTGCCCTTCGATGGCTTCGGCCAGGACCATCAGCGGGGTGGCCCCGAAATTCCCGCAGCCTCCCTTGATGCTGTGGGCGGTGCGGCTCAGGAGCGGACCATCGCCGGTCAGCAGCGCCCCGGTCATTTCCTCCAGCCGGCGGGGGGTGTCGGACAGGAAAATCTCCACCAACTCCCGGAGAAATTCGCCGCCGTCCTCGGGATTGATGGCGAGGAGCTGCTCGATGCAGGCGGGATCGATCGCGGGATCTGTCATCGCGGGAGGATGCTGAAAGTCACCCCGGCGGAGCGCAAAACATAACGGTGCATCCCGCTTGGTCGGTACAAACCGCCGAAACTTTAATGACGCATCATAAAATCCGGATATGATGATATTATCCTTGCTCCAACCATGAAGCGGGATTTTTTGGGGCGATATGGCTAATTCCTTTGTTTTCTCCTCCGAGTCCGTCGGCGAAGGCCATCCGGACAAGGTTGCCGACCTGATTTCGGACAGTGTCCTGGATGCCTGCCTGGCGCAGGACAAGTTCAGCCGGGTGGCCTGCGAGACCATGGTCAAGTCGAACCTGGTGATCCTCGCCGGGGAAATCACGATTCCCAAGCTCGGCCAGCAACCGATCGACACCGTGCTCAACCTCGGGCGCATCGTCCGCGATGCGGTCCGCGAGATCGGCTACGTGCATGACGACGATGTCTTTCACGCCGATAAGGTTTTCATCAACGACTACCTGACCACCCAGTCGCCCGACATCGCCCAGGGCGTGGACGCCAAGAAGGCCAGGGGAAAGAAGACCGCCGAGCAGGGCGCCGGCGACCAAGGCATCATGTTTGGCTACGCCTGCAACGAGACGCCGGAGCTGATGCCGACGCCGATCATGTTCGCCCACCGCCTCGGCCGCGAGCTCACGCGCCTGCGCAAGAGCGGTGCCGTGGCCTGGCTCCGCCCCGACGCCAAGTCCCAGGTCTCCATCCGTTACGAGGATGACAAGCCGGTCGAGGTCGTGAACGTCGTCATCTCCACCCAGCACGCCGCCGACGCCGCCCACGCCACGATTGAGAAATACCTCATCGAGCATGTCATCAAGCAGGTCATCCCCGCCCGGATGCTGACGCGCAACACGGAGTACCTCATCAATCCTACCGGCCGCTTCGTCATCGGCGGCCCGCAGGGCGATTCCGGCCTCACCGGCCGCAAGATCATCGTCGATACCTACGGTGGCTGGGGCCGCCACGGT
>CAISJA010000418.1 GCA_903885525.1 uncultured Opitutaceae bacterium | reverse complement strand
TGGCGGCGGCCCCGGTGGCGATGAAGCCCGGCAGGCTTTTCTCGAGGTGGATCTGGCAATAGTCCCCGTGCATGCCCGTGACCTCGGTCTTGTCGCCTTTCTGCGCGACGGTGAGGATGGGCGCGCCCTTGGCGGGGGCGGTGAGGATGTTGCCGCCGACGCGGACCTCCAGGGCCTTGGTCATATCGCGGCTGTGGGCATAGGCTTCGAAAGCGCCGGTGACCTCCACGCGGCGCCAGCCGGCGGGCGCTTCACCCGCCGTGGCGACGGGGCTGCCGGCCGGGAGGCGGGCGATGACGGGTGATTTGGCGTCGGGCTGCATGAACACAGCCGTATCGGTGGCGAGGGTGTCGGCTCCGAGGCGGACGGCGAGCAGGGCCACGGCGAGGAGGAAGGAGTTAGTCGGCATGGAGGGAGGGGGCCTTTTCCGCGCGGAGCGCGCCGGTGAGGCGCGGGGTGGCGAAGAGGGAGGCGATTTCCTTGGTAGAAAGTTGTTTGACCGCCCGCAACGGGATTCCGCGCAGGGGGAAGGCGCCGATCTGATAGCGGCGGAGGCGTTTCACCGGGAATCCGAAGGCAAGGAAGAGCTGCCGGATCTCGCGCTTCTTGCCGTGATGCAGGTGGACATCGAGGCTGGCGGAGCTGCCGTCCCGGCGCGGATTGATCAGGGTGGCGTGTTCGACCTTCAGGTGCTCGCCTTCGACGATGGCGCCCTTGAGCAGCTGGCCGAGCTTGCCGGTCGGGAAGGGCTCCTCGAGGATCACGTGGTAGCGTTTCACCACGGTGCTGGACGGATGCATCAGCCGGTTGGCGAGGTCGCCGTCGGTGGTGAGCACGAGCAGCCCTTCGCTGTCCTTGTCAAGGCGGCCGGCGCAGAACAGGCGGAGGCCGGCGAGCGCGCGCGGGAGGATGTCGAAGATGGTGAGGCTGCCGTGTGGATCGCTGTTGGTGCAGACCGTGCCCCGCGGTTTGTGCATGACGTAGGTGAGCTTGGGCTGCGGCTGGTCCTTCACCACCCGGCCGCTGACGGTGACCTTGTCGGTGCCGGGCACGACCTTGCGGCCCGGTTCGGCCTTTTCGCCGTTGATGTAGACCTCTCCGGCGGCGATCAGCGCCTCCGCGGCGCGGCGCGAGCACAGGCCGGCCTCGGCGATGTATTTCTGAATGCGGACGGACTCCATGTGCGCTGCATGGCAGGGGGAGCGGGTCGGTGCAATGAGAATTGGCCCGGGGACACGCGTCCCGGCTTGCCAGCGGCCCGGGGGTGGTGGCAGGTTGCGCCCGCACGTCCTGCCACCCACGCCCCCATGACCGCTCCCGCCGCCAGCTATTCCAAGGAAAATCCCCTTGCCGCCCGCCTGTTGGAAAACCGCGTCCTGAACAAGGATGGTTCCAGCAAGGACACCCGCCACCTCGTGATCGATATCGCCGGCAGCGGCCTCACCTACCAGGTGGGTGACTCGCTCGGGGTCTATCCCTCGAACCGCCCGCAGGCGGTCGATGAGATCATCGCCCTGCTCGGAGCCACGGGCAACGAGCCGGTGAGCCTTCCGCGCCTGAGCGGGCCGGTCAGCCTGCAGGAGGCGCTGGCGTCCAAGCTGTCGCTCAGCGGACCCACGCGCAAAATCCTCGAAACGCTGGCCGCCCGCACGGCCGATCCGCGGGAGAAGGAGCAACTGGCCGCCCTGCTGGCCCCCGAGGCGAAGGAGGCGCAGGAAATGTTCCTCGGCCAACGCGAGTACATCGACCTCCTGGAGGAATTTCCCGGCGCGAAGCTCAGTCCGCAGGAATTGGTGGACCACCTCCGCCGGCTGATGCCGCGGCTGCGGCCGTGGTCCAGGCTGCCCCGGCTGGCGCTTCCGCGGCGGCCCCTGCCGCTGCCGCCTCCTCTGGTCCCCTGGACGCCGCGGCGCCCCAGGGCCAGATGTGGCAGACCCTGATCTTCTTCGGCGTGATGATCCTGGTCTTCTGGCTGCTGATCATCCGGCCCCAGCAGAAGCA
>CAISJA010000417.1 GCA_903885525.1 uncultured Opitutaceae bacterium | reverse complement strand
GGCACGGCGAGGTCGATCTCGTCGAGCGGCCATTCCGCCCAGGCACCGCGGTAGAGCCAGAGTTCGGCTTCGCGCAGCCAGGCCGCGTTTCCGGCCTGGGCGTGTGCGAGCGATTCGCGCAGCACGCGCAGGCAAAGCCGGTGCGTGCCGTGGGGGTTGTCGAGGTCGCCGGCCGCGTAGATGAGGTGGGGCTGCAGCCGGTCGAGCAGGCTGCTGAGAATGACCACGTCGGCATCGGTGAAGCGGCGGGTGCGCGGCGGGCTCTTGTACAGCGGCAGATCGAGGAAGTGGAGGCGGGTCTCGGGCACGCCGCAGACCCGCGCGGCGGCGATGGCTTCATGGCGGCGGATCAAGCCTTTCCAGTGCAGCAGCTCGGGGCTGGGCAGGGTGTTGCCGACCCCGCTGAGTTCCACGCAGAGGGCCTTGAGGCGTGCCGTCTCCTCCGGCTGGGCGAGGCCGCTGTCGCGCACGAAGGCCAGGGCGCCCCAGGCGGCTTCGTCGGAGACCGCGTTGCCCCCCGCGACTTCGTAGGCGATGTGCACCTCATGCCCTTGGTCGACGAGACGGCAGAGGGTCCCGCCCATCGAGATGACATCGTCGTCCGGATGGGGCGAGAGGATGAGCACCCGCTTGGGGAAGACATTGGCGGAGGGGGCACGGAGGGGGCGCGCCGGGGCGTCGCCCGGCCGGAGGCGCTGCGGGTCGCGGCCGCCGGGCCAGCCGGTGATGGTGTGCTGCATCTGGTAAAAGCCGATCAGGTTGGCCGCATAGGCCGAGCCGTGCGTCCGGACCAGGTCCTGTAGGCCGGTCTCGTTGTAGTCGTCGTCGGTCAGCTTGAGGATCGGCTTCTGGCGGAGCTGGGAGAGCCAGAGGATGGCGCGGCGTGTCATGCGTTCGTCCCAGGCCAGGCCCTGTTCGGCCAGGGAGCCGAGGAGCCAGGGCGTGCGGTGGCGGGTCAGCGCCCCCGCGGCGGGCTGGTCGAGGACGAAGACGGCGTTGTCATGTTCCTGGAGAAAAGAGGCGGAGACCTGGGTGGTGGGCTCGCCTTCGACCGCGGTGCGGACGATGCCGGCCTTGTGCTGGCCCCAGGCCAGAAGGACGATGCGGCGGGCGGCGAGGATGGTGCGCACCCCCATGGTGAGGGCGTGAAGGGGGGTATGCTCGTTGCCGCCGAAATCCCCGGAGGCGTCGCGGCGGGTGAGCGGATCAAGGGCGACGAGGCGGGTGAGCGACCGGCGCGGGCTGCCGGGCTCGTTGAAGGCGATGTGGCCGGTGCGGCCGATGCCCAGGAGCTGAAAGTCGATCCCGCCGGCCGCCTGGATCATCTCCTCGTAGGCGGCGCAATGGGCGTCCACGGCGCTCTTGGGCACGGTGCCGTCCGGCAGGTGCCACTGCCCGGTTCCGATGTCCACGTGGTCGAAGAGATGCGCCCGCATGAAACGGTGGTAGCTCTGCGGATGCTCCGGCGGCATCGGGTAGTATTCGTCGAGGTTGAAGGTCGTGACGTTGGCGAAGCTCAGGCCCTCCTCCCGGTGGAGACGGACCAGCTCGGCGTAGAGGCTCACCGGGGTCGAGCCGGTGGCGAGGCCGAGGACGGCCCGGCGGTTCTCCCGGGCGCGGGCGCGGATGATGTCGGCCATCTCGCGGGCGACGGCTTGGGCGGCGGCGAGGCTGTCGGGGAAAATCGCAACCGGAGCGTGCTCATATCGGCAACGCTCAAGCAGGTGGGAGGAGATCATGGCGGCAAGGTGACTAGGGTGGAAAGGACCATGAGGCAATCCGCATGATCGGCCCGGGCTTCGTTTCACGGCCTGCCGCAACGCGGGGATTTTATCCTCCCCGTCACGGTTTCGGATTTTCGCCGGATGGATTCCGGGCCCGGCCTCCCGGCGCAAATCTGCTTGGAACCGAGCAAGGCTCTCCAAATCATCAGAACAACCCCTGATACCCTTGGCGTCGCCCCCTGCCCACTCAGCCACCTTGTCCGAAGCCGGGAGCATCCTTGGCTGCGGTCGCGCGGCCCGGAGGTTTTCCCCGGTTTGGCCCGGCCGGCGGCGTTGGCGTGCTATCTGCTTCGGGGGCGTAAAACAAACCTTTGATCTTGGCTGACCGCGTCCGCCAGGCTGTCCGCTGCATACCTTACCCAACCTGTATGAACCACACCAACCCCTGGAAACGATCGACCCTGCTCGCCGCCCTGACCGGCCTGAGCCTGGGCGTCACCGCGGTGGCGCAAACCGCCCCCGCTTCGACCGAGACTGCGACCGATAAAAAGGACCAGTCCGTCAAACTCGAAAAATTCATCGTCACCGGCTCCAGCATTAAGCGCGTGGCCGACGAGGGCGCCCTGCCCATGGACGTCTACACGCCCCGGGAAATGGAAAGCAGGGGCATCACCAGCGCCGAACAACTGATCATGACGCTCAATGTCAACGGCAACGCCATGGACAACATGGCCAGCAATTCGGACGTGGTGACCTCCGGCACTTCGCGTGGCTACAACGGTGCCACGGCGGCCAATCTTCGCTACCAGGGTTCCAACGCCACGTTGGTACTCCTCAACGGCCGGCGCGTCGCCCAGCATGGACTGAACGGCGGCGGCGTCACCGACCTGAACTCCATCCCCTTCCAAGCCATCAAGCGCGTGGAAATTCTCAAGGACGGTGCCTCTTCCATCTACGGCACCGAGGCCATCGGCGGCGTGATCAACTTCATCCTGCTCGACGACTACCAGGGCCTCGAAGCCGCGGCGGGCTTTGACGCCACGCAGGAAGGCGGCGGCAACATCTACCGCTACTCCATTATCGGTGGATTCGGCGACCTCAGCAAGGACAAGTACAATTTCATGGCTGCCGCCTCGGTCTCTGACAGCAAGCTGCTGCTCGGCACCCAGCGTTCGTGGGTCAATACCCAGCAGCCGGACCGCGGACTTTCCGCCGACACCCGGGGCACCCCCTATGCCACCCTGAACGGCATCACCTCAATGATGAACGTGCTCAGCCGCAGCAGCGCCACCAAAAACAGCTTCCTCGACCCGGCGACGGGCCTGGCCGTGTCGACGGTCAACACCCTCGTGCTACAAGGCGGGACCGCGCTGGCCGGCACCGGGATGTATCCCTACGACTGGCAGCTCTGGGGCAATGCCTCGGCGAAGTATGGTGCCACCGTGGATACGGGCGCAATGGCGGCCTTGCAGCAGCCGGTGAAGAACACCAACTTGGTCACCCGCGGTGTCTACAAGCTGGGCCAGCACCTGTTGACCTTGGAAGGCGTCTTCGGGCGCTCTGTCTCCAACAAGATTTTTTCCTCATCGCAGCTGACAAGCTCGGCCAGTGCCACCACTTCAAACCCGAACGGGCAGACCGTGGCCAACCCCCTCTACAACATCGCCTATCCCAGCACCGGCGCGGCCTATAGCGACGTGTTCAACACCCTGGTAGCCGCCTTTCCCCAACTCGCCGTCAACCGAGGCCAGCCCATGCCCTTCCGCTGGCGCTTCTACCCGGGCGGCGATCGTGAATATAGCACACACAGTGATACCTGGCGGGTGGTCGCTTCGGCCGAGGGTCCCTTCCCGCTGTTGAAGGATTGGGAATACCGTGCGGGGGTTTCCCGCGCCAACAGCTCCAGCTCTTCTGTGCTGAAGAGCGGTTACTACTACACGCAAGGCATCGCTGATCTGATCAACACCGGCGTCCTCAATCCCTTCTCTTTTACCCAGACCGATGCCGCCATGACCGCCCTCAAGTCGTACTCTGCCGCGGGCGTCCGTCTGTATAGCGGCACGTATACCACCGATGAGTTCGATTACACGGCGACCGGCCCGGTCGCCCCGCTCCCCGCCGGCCCGCTGATGGCGGCAGTTGGTTTCGACTATCGGCAGGACCGGTATGCCCTCAATGGTGATACCGATCCTAAGCTCCTGACCTCTGCAGGCCTGATCGCCAACGCTCCCTTCGACAACGCCAACGCCACCCTGGGGACTCTCAAGCGCACGGTGCGCGCGTTCTTCGGCGAACTGGACATCCCGGTGATGCGCGGGGTTGATTTCAACCCTTCCGTGCGTCGGGACGTTTACAGCGGCTTTGGCAGCACCGTGAATCCCAAGTACACGCTCCGCCTCTCACCGGCCGATTGGCTCGTGATCCGCGGTTCCTACAGCACCGGTTTCCGCGTGCCGACCTTTGCGCAGGAATACTTCCCTACCACCATCAGCCCGGCGACCGCCAACATTGTGGATCCGGTGACGGGCGCCACCCTGACGTCGTATAACGTCTGGACAGGCGGCAAGCTCACGCTGCAACCCGAGACGGCTAAGATGCAGTCGGCGGGATTTGTTGTCGCTCCGGCCAAGCACCTGACCTTCAACGTGGACTGGTGGACGATTGACCGGCAGAACACGATCGGCACCCTGGGCGCGACCACGATCATCGCCAACTACAAGCTGTTCCCCGATCGCCTTATTCGCGACTCGGCCGGCAATCTCACGGCCATCGACAACACGTGGTTGAATGCCGGTGAGTCGATCACCTCCGGCGTGGAGTTCGGCGCTCGTGGCGACATGGACCTGGCCGGTGGCAAACTCCAGGTGGGCTTCGATCTCTCCGATCTGCTCCAAAAGAAGTCCCGCCTGGTGGCCAGTGCGCCTTTCAGCACCTCCGAGGTCGGCCGCTTCCCCAAGGGCATCTACGGCGAACTCGGCATCAAATACAAGGCCACCACCAATGTCAGCTATCACCGAGGCAACTGGTCGGCCACGGTCTCCGAGGTCTACCGTTCCGGCTATATGGATCAGCCGATCGGCAATATCTCCACCGGCTACGTGCCGCCGGCCTGGAGCCCAAAGGTGAAGGCCGACAACCTCTATAATCTCACGGTCAGTTACAAGGGCCTGATCAAGAACCTGACCATCACGGCGGGCATCAAGAACCTGTTTAACACCAGTCCCCCGTTCTCGCTGTATTACGACACTAACTCCGGAGCGGGCTCGGACTGGGACCCCCGAGTCGGCGACCCCCGCGGCCGCTCCTTCACTCTCTCCGGCGAATACAAGTTCTTCTAAACCGATCCTCCGGTCCTGAATTTACGGGCGGCCCTGCGCGGGCCGCCCTTTTTTTGACCGAGGGGGAGACGGCTTCGTCACGTCGCCCCCGCAGTCATTCGCGGGCAACTCCTTCCCGCCTGGTCCCGCTCACTTCCGGCCGTAGCCGGGGTCGATCCGGATCAGGGCGGTGGCGGCCAGGGACGGGATGGTGCACAGGCAGACCCAGAGGAAGAAGTGCGGGTACCCGAGTTTTTCCTGGATCCAGCCGGCTGGCAGGCCGGGCAGCATCATGCCCAGGGCCATGAAGCCGGTGCCGATCGCATAGTGCGCCGTCTGGTGCCTGCCCTCCGCGACCAGGATCAGGAAGAGCAGGTAGGCTGTGAAGCCGAAGCCGTAGCCGAATTGTTCCACCGCCAGCGCGCCGCAGATCAGGCCGAAGCCGGTGGGCTGCGCCTGGCTGAGGTAGACGAAGATCAGGTCGGGCAGATGCATCGTGAGCACGAGCGGCCAGAGCGTGCGCCTGAGCCCGAAGCGGGAGATCACCAGCCCGCCGCTCAGTCCGCCGGCCAGCAGGGCCATCACCCCCACGGTGCCATAGGCGAGCCCGACCTCCTGCGTCTTCAGCCCGAGCCCGCCGGCACTGCGGGCGTCGAGCAGGAAGGGGGTGACCAGCTTGAGCAGCTGCGCCTCGGCCAGCCGGTAGAGCAGCAGGAAGGCGAGGATCCGGCCGATGCCCGGGCGGTGAAAAAACGCCCGGAAGACCGCCACGAAATCCCGCCCCAGGTGCCGGCCGGCGGCGGCGGACTGGTCGGCGGCGGGGCGGGGGAGGGCCGTGTGGTGATACAGCGCGGCGAGCCCGAAGCTGAGCGCGAGCAGCCCGAACACCAGCGACCAGGCCAGCCGCACG
>CAISJA010000416.1 GCA_903885525.1 uncultured Opitutaceae bacterium | reverse complement strand
GTCGCCGGGCTCGACCCGGCCACCCAGGCGAAGATCAGGTCGGGCCGCGTCGACCTCGGCTTCTCCGCTGAGATGGTCTACCTCGCCCTCGGGGAGCCGGCGGCAAAACACGAGCTGACCACCCGCGCCGGCCGCGACGAAATCTGGATCTACCTGGCCTGCGACTATCCGTCCGCCGGACTGGACCCCTTGGGCTATCACCGGCGCGTTTATTTTAATCCCTCCCTCAACGGCTACCACGTTTTCTACCGGCCGATCCTCACCGACGATCCAGCCGTAGCGTCGGGCGAACGTCTCCGGGTCACCATCCATGAAGGCCAGGTAGCCGCCATCGAGCAGGCCAAGCCGCAGTGAGCCGCCGCAGGCGGCCCAACACCCCCGCCTCGCCCTGACAAAAATATCCGCCGGGAAATCGGTGCCGGGTCAGGCTCCTTACTGCGTGACGTTGAGACGGAAAAACACGTTGGGGGCGCTGGCCACCGGAATCGTGACTTGGTCGGTTTGTATGCCTCCGATGTTGGAGACCCACTGCGGTGCAAGTCCACTGCTGCTCCAGGATATGAGGTCGGTCGACATCTCTATGCTGAGGGTAAATCCGATGGAGGAGTCATTCAGGTTCCAGGGCGAGGTGAAGGAAAATATCCAGTTGCCGCCGCTTTGGGTGAGGGCAGGCCGACCTAGACCGCCGGGGGGTTGGCCTCGCGCTTGAGTTCGCGCGTCATCAGGGCGTGCAGCGCCTCGGCGGGTTTTTTCCCCTGATAGAGGATGGCGTGCATTTCGGCCATGATCGGGGCGCTGATGCCCCGCGCCTGGCACAAGCCGAAAAAGGCGTTGGTGGAGCGGTAGCCCTCCACGACCGTGCGGCGGCCCGCCAGCAGCTCCGCGACCAGGTGGCCCTCGCCGATGCGCTGGCCAAACTCCCGGTTGCGGCTCCAGCCGCCGTGGCAGGTGGCCACGAGATCGCCAAAACCGCTCAGCCCGTAAAAGGTCTCGCGCCGGGCCCCGAGGGCCTCGCCGACCCGGACCATCTCGGTCAGCGCCCGGGTGAGGAGCGCGGCGCGGGCGTTGTCGCCGAGTTTCAGGCCGTCGCAGAGCCCGGCGGCGATGGCGTAGATGTTCTTGATACAAGCGCCGTACTCCGCGCCGGGCAGGTCGTCGCTGGTGTAGATGCGGAGCGAGGGCCCGCTCATGGCCGCCTGGACTTCGGCCACAAACGGCCCCGGGCTGGCGGCGGCGAGCACCATGGCCGCGGGGAGGCCGCGCGCCACCTCGGCGGCATTGGTGGGGCCGGTGAGCGTGGCGACGTTCACGCCGGGCAGGACCTGCGCCAGCACCTCGCTGGGCCGGAGGTGCGTGTCGGCCTCCAGGCCTTTCACGAGGGAGAGCAGGAGCTGCAACTGGTGCGCCGGACCGAGCACGGCGCCCATGTGCGCGCACCACTCCCGCAGGGCGTGCGAGGGGCTGGCCACGAGGGCCACCTGCGCCGCGCGCAGAGCGGGGCCGAGGTCGGAGGTGATGGCCAGGTTGTCGGGCAGGCCGATGCCGGGCAGGTAGTCGCGGTTCTCCCGCGCCAGCTGCATGGCGAGGGCGTGCTCCGGCCGGCGGGTCACGAGGGAAACGGGCTGGCCGCGGCGGGCGAGGTGCGCGGCCATGGCCGTGCCCCAGGCTCCGGCGCCGACCACGGCGAATCGAATGGGCGTCACTTCAGGCACAGCGGGGTGGGATCAGCCCTTGAGAAAGCCCGGAATCCTCTCGCCCGCAATCATAGACTCGAAGGTGTCGCGGGCGTGGATGAGCTCGCTGCGGGCGCCGGCGACCAGCACCTCCGCCGGCAGGGGCCGTGTGTTGTAGCGGCTCGCCATGGCGTAGCCGTAGGCACCGGCGCTCAGGAAGGCGAGCAGCTCGCCCTCCCCCACCTCCGGGAGCGTGCGGTCGCGGGCAAAGCAGTCGCCGCTCTCGCAGACGGGGCCCACGATATCGGCGGTCAGCGCCGGCCGCGCCGGGTCGCGCTGCACGGGCACCACCTCGTGGTAGGCGTCGTACATCGCCGGGCGGACGAGGTCGTTCATCCCGGCGTCCACGATGAGGAAATTCCGCTCCGCCCCGCGCTTGAGGTACTCGACGCGGGTGAGGAGCACGCCGGCGTTGCCCACGAGGTAGCGCCCGGGCTCGAGCAGGATCTTGAGCCCGAGCGGGGCCAGCAGGGGCCGCAGCGCCGCGCCGTAGGACTCGGGCGTGAGCGGACGCCCGCCCTCGGGCTGGGCGTCCCACCAGGCCGCGTTGCCGCTGGCGAGCGCATCTGGATAGACGATGCCGATGCCGCCCCCGAGGCTGAAATACTCGATGGCGTGGTCGCGCTGGAGCTGGCGGACCAGGGGCAGGACCTTTTGCACGGCCTCGACGAAGGGCTCGACCCGGGTCAACTGCGAGCCGATGTGCATCTGCACGCCGCGCAGGCGGAGGTGCGGATAGCGGGCGGCGGCGGCGTAGGCCGCGGCGGCAAACTGGAGCGGAATGCCAAACTTGTTCTCGCTCCGGCCCGTGGTGATCTTGGCGTGGGTGTGGGCGTCCACATCGGGGTTGATCCGGATGGCCACGGGCGCGCGCACGCCCAGCCGGCCGGCGAGGCGGTTGAGACGGTCCAGCTCCGGCTCGCTCTCGACATGGAAGCTGTAAACTCCGGCCTCCAGACCGAGTTGGATTTCCGCCTCGGACTTGCCGACGCCGGCAAAGACGCTGGCGCCCACATTTCCGCCCGCCGCCTGCACGCGCCGGAGTTCGCCCCCGCTCACGAGGTCGAAGGCGGTGCCAAGGTTCGCACAGTGCCGCAGGACGGCGAGGTTGGAGTTGGCCTTGCAGGCGTAGCAGATGCGCAGGTCCAGGCCGGCCAGCCCGCGGACCAGGCGGGTGAAATTGTCCGCCATGGTCGCGGCGCTGTAGACGTAGGCCGGCGTGCCGTGCAGCCGGGCGAGGGTGGCAAGGTCCACCTCCTCACAATGAAGACGCTGGCCGACGTAACGGAAGTGGTGCACGGGGAAGGGGTGAAACCCAGAGAAAGCAGCAGAATGACCTTGAACGAAAGCGTGTTTTTCCGATGGATCAACGGATGGCCCGTCTGCTGCAAGGCTTGCTCCGCTCCCTGCCCACCCCGGGCGGGCTCCGCCTCGACCGGCGGCTGCGGATGACCAACACCCGCCGGGTGCAATTCGCCAGCTACCTGGAATCCAGCGGCGGCCGGGCCCGGCAGGTCGACGGCTACGAGCGCAGCCTGCAACGACGGCGCTGGGGCAAGCGGCTCCTCGGGGGAGGGCTTGCTCTCGGCCTGGCATGGGTGCTGATCGAGAGCGCCCGGGCGGTCACCCTCTTCTGAGCGGAAGCGGCCCGCGCAAATCGCATTGCCAAGGCGGGAGCCGCGCCTAGACCTGCGCCGTGCCGCTTAACGCCGAGCTCTATCCTTGGATTTCCGCCGCCGCCATCGCCTGGGGGCTGCTGGACTGTTTTTTCGGGTACAAAATTTTCAAGCTGACGATCGGCCTCCTCGGCGCCTGCGCCGGAGCGGTCGGCGGACAATTCGCCGGGACGGCGCTGGGATTCGGGCTGCCGGGGGTGATTGGCGGAATCGTGGTGGGTGCCCTCCTCGGGGCCGGCCTCGCCTATCTGCTGTATCTGGCGGCTGTCTTCCTAGCCGGCTTCGCCCTCGGTGCCACCTTGGGCATCATGCTGCTGGCCAGTTACCACCACATGGTGGCTTTGCTCACCGGCTGCATCCTGGGGGTGATCGGAGGCGTCGCGGCGGTGAAGCTGCAGGAAACGGTGCTGATCCTGGCCACCGCCGTGCTGGGGGCGTTCCGGGCCCTGGTCGCCGTGCTGTTTTTCACCAGCCGCCTCGATTGGGTTTTTTATTTCCGCCAGCCGCAGCAAATCCCTGCCCTGATCAGCGGGCATGCCTGGCTGCTCCCGGCCGTGCTGTTGCTGGCCGGGCTCGGGGCCGTCGCCCAGTTCGGGCTGGGCCGCGGCGGCGGCGGCGGCAAGGCGAAGCGCCCAAAGCAGTCCGCCAAGAATGGCAAAGACTAGCCTTGCGGGCCGCCCCGGCCCCCGGGCATTTTTCCCACCCGCCATGAAGCCATCCTCACTCGTCCGCCTTGTCCTTTGTCTCGGATTCCTCGCCGCCCTCACCGGCTGCAACACCACGCACAAGCAGGACACGGGGCTGAGCATTGAAGTCTCCCGGTTCGAGCGCGCGGCGGACGGCACCGCGAAGGTGCAGTTGATTTTGCTCAATCCCTCGGTGATGGCCTACAACATCGCGGAATCGACCCACAAGCTGTACCTCGGCGGCCGCTATGCCGGACGGCTCCGGTTCAAGGAGGCGGTCGGCCTGGCGCCGCAAAACCAGTCCGCGATGGAAACCGTGCTCCTGCCGGAGAGGGGCTTCATCCTGCCGCCAACCGGCCCGATCGACTACCGGCTGGAGACGGAACTGGAGCTCCGGCTTTACGGCGACACCGTGGAATACACGAAGCTGGCTGCGACGGGCACGGTGGCGGTTTCGGGCCGGTAAAGCAAAAAGGCGGCGCCCGGTTGTCCCGGGGCCGCCCGCGGGTCTGATCTTAGCCTCAGGCGGCCAGCCGGCCGGCCGGCTTCCCGGTGTGGCGGACGACGGGAATGGCCGGAAGGCGGATCGGCCGGGCCAGATCGAGCGGCCGCGGTGCGCGGCGGTATTGTTCCAGCGTCCAGACGATCAGCCCGGTGGCAAAGAGGACGGCGACAAAATCAGCGGCATCGAAGGTCCGGCTATTGGCGGAGGAGGCGAACCCGAGGAGAATGGCGGTGAGGAGGGAGATCAGCGTGGTTTTCATGGGGAGGATGGATTGATACCATGAAAACACTCCGAGCCGGGAAAAGTTTCAGCCCACGGCCGGGCGGTCCTGCAACTCCATGAGCGGCGCCAGGATGATGTGGACAGAATGCGCCCGGCAAAAACAGCGGGGAGGCCCGCGCCGGCCGGCGCGTCCCAAAAGCGGGACCCTCACCCCGCTCCGCCGCCGGTGCTGGTGCTGGCCTGCTGGAAACGGCTCTTGAAGAGCGCGGCCACATAGTCGCGGTTCAGGCGGGCGATAAAGTCGTGCGTGATATTTTTCGGACAGACGGCGCTGCACTCGTACTGGTTGGTGCAGTTGCCGAAGCCGAGCTCGTCCATTTTGGCGACCATGGCGAGCACCCGGCGGTCGCGCTCCGGCTGGCCCTGGGGCAGCAGGCTGTACTGCGAGACCTTGGCGGCGACAAAGAGCATGGCGGAGGCGTTCTTGCAGGCCGCGACGCAGGCGCCGCAGCCGATGCAGGCGGCGGCATCCATGGCGAGATCGGCGTCGGCCTTCGGCACGGGGATGCTGTTGGCATCGGGGGCGGCACCGGTGCGGACGGAGATGAAACCGCCGGCCTGCTGAATCTGGTCGAAGGCACCGCGGTCGGTGACGAGGTCCTTGATCAGGGGGAACGCTTTGGCGCGAAAGGGCTCGACGATGATGATGTCTCCGTCCGCGAAGCTGCGCAGGTAGGTCTGGCAGGTGGCAATGCCGCGGCCCGGGCCGTGGGGTTTGCCGTTGATGGTGGCCGAGCAGGTGCCGCAGATGCCCTCGCGGCAGTCATGGGCGAAGGCGATCGGTTCCTCGCCGCGGGCCTCAAGCCCGTCGTTGATGACGTCGAGCAGCTCGAGGAAGGACATGTCGGGGTTGACGTCCTGGGCGGGGTAATCGACGAACTTGCCCGGGGCGGCGGGGCCGGCCTGGCGCCAGACGCGGAGGGTGACGGCGATGAGTTTCTTGGCGGAGGTGGCGGTGGCAACCATGGGAGGAATCAGGTGGAGGTTTTCACTTGGCGGTTCTTTTTGAGAGTGGCGGGGAAGCCGATCTCGCGGCGGCTCCGGGCGGGCGGGGGCGTCATCAACTCACGGATGGCATCAAAGACGGCCTTGAACTGGGCGGCGTAGGTCCGCTCCAACGCCGCCAGCTGGCGGGCGAGAGTGGCATGGGAGGCGATCATCTGCCGCAGGCGCACGAAGGCGCGCATGATCCCGATGTTGACGGCGACGGCGCGTGGCGAGTTGAGCAATCCCGAAAGCATCGCCCCACCCTGTTCGGTGAAAACCAGCACCCGGGGCGCGTGCTTGAATCCGGAACTTGTCACAAATTGTGATAAGTTCCGGATCTCCTCCCGGGTCAGCATGAACATGAAATCCTCGGGAAATCTGGCCCGAGGGCGGCTGACAGACTGGTTTAACACCCTGGTGGGAGATAGCTGGTCCGGTAGGGTTGTCACCATAGGGGATATCCTGATCGGCGTGGGCGGATGAAACGCGGCTCGATAAAATCTTCCGGAACTGGCAGGCCTGCTTACTTGTAGGAGCGGATGCTCATCTTGGTGAATTCGTAGTTGAGCGGCTCGGTGTTGCGGAGCGGGGCCCGGCCCTCGCCTTGGAACTCCCAGGCGGCGACATGGCTGAACTTCTCGTCGTCGCGTTTGCACTCGCCGTCCGGGTACTGGTATTCCTCGCGGAAGTGGCCGCCGCAGCTCTCCTCGCGGGTGAGCGCGTCGAGGCACATCAGCTCGCCCAGATCGAAGAAGTCGGCCACGCGGCCGGCGCGCTCCAGCGCCTGGTTGAGGTCGTTGCCGGAACCGGGAACGTTGACCTGGGCCCAGAACTCCTCGCGCAGGGCGGGGATTTCCTTGAGGGCCGTCTCGAGGGTCTGCTTGGTGCGGGCCATGCCGCAACCTTTCCACATGATCTGTCCAAGCTTCTTGTGGAAATGGTTGACCGGGAGCTTGCCCTTGTTGTCGAGGAAGCGAGCGGTGATCCCGCGCACGTTGGCCTCGGCCTGCGAGAACTCGGTGGCATCGGTCTTGGGCCGGGCACCGGGGTTCTGGCCGGCGAGGTAGTCGCCGATGGTGTAGGGGAGGACGAAATAGCCGTCGGCCAGGCCCTGCATGAGGGCGGAGGCACCGAGGCGGTTGGCCCCGTGGTCGGAGAAATTCGCCTCGCCGAGCACGAAGAGGCCGGGGAGGTTGGACATCAGGTTGTAGTCCACCCAGAGGCCGCCCATGGTGTAGTGCACGGCGGGGAAGATGCGCATCGGCGTCCGGTAGGCGTTCTCGTTGGTGATCTCGTGGTAGATGTCGAAGAGGTTGCCGTAGCGTTCGCGCACCACGTTCTCGCCGAGGCGCTGGATCGCGTCCGCAAAGTCGAGGTAGACGCC
>CAISJA010000415.1 GCA_903885525.1 uncultured Opitutaceae bacterium | reverse complement strand
CGCCGCCATGACGCCGGGAGAAGGCGAGGAATTGCTCGGCGAGCTGCAGGAACTGGTCGAAAATCTCGACCTCACCGTCACCCGGGCGATTCTGGTCAATCTGCGCGACCGGCCGCAGCCAAAGTTCCTCATCGGCTCCGGCAAGGCCGCCGAGATCATCGCCCTCGCCAAGTCGGATGGGGCGGACGTCATCGTGGTCGACGAAGAGCTCAGTCCGGCGCAGCAGCGCAACTGGGAGGAAGAGTCAGGCTTGGCGGTGATCGACCGGCAGGAGGTCATTCTGGAAATCTTTGCCGACCGGGCCCAGACCCGCGAGGCCGTGCTGCAGGTGGCGCTGGCCCGCATGGAGTACTCGCTGCCCCGGCTCACGCGCGCCTGGTCCCACCTTTCCCGCCAGCGCGGCAAGGGCGCCATGGGCGGAGAGGGCGAAACCCAGCTGGAGCAGGACCGCCGCATCGTGCGCAACCGCATTGTGCGTCTGCAGGCGGAACTCGCCGCCGTCATTTCCCAGCGCGCCACGCAGCGCACCCGCCGGATGCGCAAGCCCGTGCCCGGCGCCGCCATTGTGGGTTACACCAACGCCGGCAAGTCCTCCCTCCTCAACCGGCTCACCGGCGCCCACGTGCTCGCCGCCGACAAGCTCTTTGCCACGCTCGATCCCACCACCCGCCAGCTCGCCCTCCCCGACGGCCGCACCCTGCTGCTGACTGACACCGTCGGCTTCATCCGCCGCCTGCCGCACCGGCTGGTCGAAGCGTTCAAGGCCACGCTGGAGGAAGTAGTGGTGTCCGACTTCATCATCCATGTGCTCGACGCCGCCAATCCGAACGTGGAACACCACTTTGCCACCACCATGGAAGTGCTGGGCGAACTGGGCGCCGCCGAACGCCCGACCCTGACTGTCTTCAACAAGACCGACGCCACCCCGCCCCAGACACTGGCACTGCTGCGCGCCCGGCACCCGCAGGCGTTGTTCATCAGCGTCCATACCGGCGAAGGCCTCGACCGCCTCCTGGCCCAATGCGAGGCCCACGCCCAGGACGACCAGGTGCCAGCCGAGCTGCTCATCCCGCACGACCGCTACGATGTCGTGGCGAAGCTCCACGCCGCCGGGCAGGTGCGCACGCAGGAATCACGCGATGAGGGCGTCTACCTCGCCGGACGTTTCCCGCCAAAATCGCGCACCCTCTTCACGCCGTTTCTGCTTCCGCCTCCCAGCCCGCAGCCAAACGCGGCCGCCAAACGGCCGCGCCGGGGCAAAAGCGGCTAAGTGCCGGAGGGGTCATCGGGGCACCGCCCGCCCCTCAAACCGGCGCCCGCCCTACCGCCCGGTCAGCGCGTACCAGGCATAGCCGTAGCATTCGCGCAGGGCCATCTCGGTCTCCATGAGCGCCGCCCCGTTCGGCAAAAAATCCAGCAGCGTCAGCGGTCGCTTCGGATCGATTCGGTAGTCGACCGGAAAGGGGGAGAAGGCCACGCCGGCGGCCTGGAACAGCCGGGCGGAACGCGGCATGTGCCAGACACTCGTGACCAGCAGCACCTGCTTCCAGCCGCGCTGCCGCATCAGGTCGTGCAACGCGCGGGCCTCATCCAGGTGTTGCCCACTTCGCGCGTGATCAGGATTTTGTCCGCCGGCACCCCCCGGCTGATGGCCACCCGGCGCGAATCCTCTCCCTCCACCACCTCGCGGCCCTCCCACGGGATGCGTCCGCCCGTGAAAACCAACCACTGCACCCGATGATGCAACTGCAGCTGTATCCCGGCTTCGAGCCGCTCGGAGGAGTCGGCCACGTTCGGCACATACCCCTCGGGAAACCGCGGACCGCCAAAGATGCCGCCGAGCACCACGACGGCCTCCACCGGACCGGCCTCATCCACCCGCACCGGGGCATAGTGCGATTCCAACCAGCCCAGCAGTTGGCGGCTGGCAAACTGGGTACTGCTGACATAGAGCACCGCGAGGGCCGCTGCCACCGCCCACCGCTTCCGCCGCACCAACGCCCAGAGCAGCAGGACGGTCGTCAGGCCCGCCGGGAGCAGGAAGATCGGGAGCAGCTTGTTCAGGAAAAGCATGCCTCCGGCATAGCGCCGGCCACCGGTCGGCATCAAGTGGTAAACTCACCCGGTTTGTCCAATGGAGCCGGGAAATGATCGGATCGCGGCACCGGTTGGCTAAAAGTGGCTGCCCGACCTGGATTCGAACCAGGACTAGGCGAGTCAAAGTCGCCTGTGCTACCATTACACCATCAGGCACCGGAGGGCCGAAGGAAGCCCCCGCACCGGGAGGGGTCAAGGGTGGAAATGAGGAAGCCTGCACCCGAACGGGCCAGGAAAATCCGGGGCGCCCCGCCCGGGACATCCGATCGGCCGGATTACCGGTCCACTCCCTCTCACGTCCGCCCGCCCCGCCCCACCGTTTCGGCAGGGCAACTGCCTGGAAAGGGCTAACCCGACGCGGGGGTGCCGCAAAATCCGCCTCGTCTCCTTCGGCGTGTCTGCCACCGTGGCGGCACGAACATGGATATCCTGGACGCCTCTGCCTTTATCCCCACCGAACGCATCCTCCTTGGTCCCGGTCCCAGCCCGGTCCCCCAGCGCGTGCTGCGCGCCCTCGCGGCCCCGACCCTCGGCCACCTTGATCCGCTCTACCTGGCGATCATGGATCGCACCTGCACGATGTTGCGGGAGGTGTTTCGGACAAACAACCCCCTGACCTTCCCCGTCAGCGGCACCGGCATGGCGGGCATGGAATGTGTCGCCGTCAATCTGTTGGAGCCCGGTGACGAGGTGATCGTAGGCGTCAATGGTGTCTTCGGCACCCGCATGGTGGATGTGATGGCCCGGTGCGGAGCCACGGTCCACCCCTTGGAGACGACCTGGGGCGACACCTTCACCGTGGATCAGCTCGGGGACTTGCTCGATGCCCGCCCGAGGGTGAAGCTCGTGGGCATTGTCCAGGCCGAAACCAGCACCGGGGCGCACCAACCCCTGGCCGGCCTGGCCGACCTGGTGCATGAACGCGGGGCGTTGCTCGTGGTGGATGCCGTGACCAGCCTGGGCGGACAAGAGCTGCGGGTGGACGACTGGGGGATCGACGCGGTGTATAGTGGCACCCAGAAATGCCTGAGCTGCCCTCCGGGCCTGGCACCGGTAAGCTTCGGCCCGCGCGCCCTCGCCGCCATGGATGCCCGCAAAACCAAGGTGCAGTCCTGGTACCTCGATGTGTCGATGCTGCGCAAGTATTACACCGGAGGAGGAGGCGGCGGCCGGGTTTACCACCACACCGCCCCGATCAACATGACCTACGCGCTGCATGAGGCTCTGGCTATGGTGCTGGAGGAAGGCCTGGACGCACGCATCGAGCGGCATGCCCAAATGCACCGCCGGTTGCGCGCGGGACTGGAGGCGATGGGCCTGCGCTACCTCCCCAGGCACTCCCTGCACACCCTCAATTGCATCGGCATCCCGGCCGGAGCGGACGACGCCGGAGTGCGCCGCCGCCTGCTGGAAGAGTACGGCATCGAAATCGGCGCCGGCCTCGGCCCGATGGCGGGCAAGGCCTGGCGCATCGGCCTGATGGGCCACGGGGCCTCCGTGCGCAATGTCGATCTGGTCCTCGCCGCCCTGGAAAAAATCCTGCGCGCCTGAACCAGACCCTCCGGTCATCCGTGCCGGTTGCCACCGCAGAATTCCGCCGGCCCCCCTCCGGGTCCATTCCGCCGTCCGCCCCCGGGCTGCCCTGCCCGGACCGGGCGAAATCTCCGCCATTGACGCACCTTTTCCCGGGGCGTTTGATCTGATCCCATGTCGACCCGATCCGCCGCCAAACCGGAAATCAAATACAAGCGCATCATCCTGAAACTGAGCGGAGAAGTCCTCCGCGGCCGGGGCACCGAGCCCCTCGATGCCGCCACCTTGGAGCAGATGTGCTCCCAAGTGAAAGAGATCCACGAACTGGGTGTGCAGGTGTGCATCGTGATCGGCGGCGGCAACATCTTCCGCGGTCTCCAAGGCTCCAAACGCGGCGTCGACCGGACCACCGGCGACTATATGGGCATGCTCGCCACCGTCATCAACGGCCTGGCCCTGATGGATTGCCTCGAAAAAATGGGCGTGAGCACCCGCGTCCAGTCCGCCATCCCCATGAACCAGATCGCGGAACCCTTCATCCTCCGCCGCGCCATCCGCCATCTCGACAAGGGCCGTGTCGTCATCTTCGTCGCCGGCACCGGCAACCCCTACTTCTCCACCGACACCACCGCGGCCCTCCGCGCCTCCGAGCTGCATGCCGACATCATCATGAAGGCCACCAAGGTCGACGGCATCTACGACAAGGATCCGAAGAAGCACGCCGACGCCGTCAAGTACGAGAACCTCACCTTCATCGACGCCCTCAAGCAACGCCTCACGGTCATGGATTCCACGGCCTTTTCCCTCTGCATGGACAACAACGTCCCGATCCTCGTCTTCGATCTCGGCGACGAGCACGCGATCCGCAAAGCGATCTTCGGCGAAAAAATCGGCACGCTGGTGAAGAACTAGCCGCGCCTCGGTTCAGTTTTGTTTCGCGCGCTCTCGCCGCCGCCAGAGGGCGAGCCCGAGCGCACTGAGGCCAGCGAGCGCGGCAGACGTCGAGGGCTCAGGGATGGCGTTCATCCCGGAAATTGCGAGATTGTCCACACGGCCCGTATCTGCGGTCGAGCTGTAAGAACTGCCGTAAAGCCCAAAAAGGTTCGTGAGCGAATCAGTAAAAACACCGACGGTGGTCGCACCGCTAAACGTGCTGGTGTAATCGACTCCGTTGAAAACCGCATTCGTAATACTGCCGGTGACGGTATCGAAGGAATAGGTCAGCGTGTAGAATGTGGCGGCTGAAAACGTGCCCGAAAACACGACGCTCGAACCCGACTGAACGCCCGCGACGACGAGAGAAAGCGCGCCGGAGGGCGACACTCTCAGTCCGGTAAAATTGAGATAGCTTTCGGATCCGTTTCCGGCGCCAAGCGAAGTTTCAGCGGCGGGCGCCGTGCTGTAGAACCCCAAGCCAATACCGCGAAGTTTGATCGAGAGGTCGTCCTGCAGGGTGTTCATTTGCAGGTCGAGGGTCAGCGTCAGCTG
>CAISJA010000414.1 GCA_903885525.1 uncultured Opitutaceae bacterium | reverse complement strand
CGCCGCGGGGGCCCGGGTGCCGCGCAGCAGGAATTTCGAGAGGGCGGTGCGGTCGATGGCGAGGGACAGGGCGCGGCGCACGCGGGCGTCGCCGAGGGGGGGGCGGGTGGTGTTGAAGCGCAGGAAAAAGGTCTCGAGAAAGGGGTCGAGCCGGAGGCTGGCCGGGGCGGTGCGGCGGTAGGAGTCGACCTTGCTCAACGGCAGCTCGTAGGTGAGGTGTACCTGGCCGGCGCGAAAATTGCGCTCATCCACATCGAGGCTCTCGGTGGGGAAGAACACGATGCCGTGGAGGCGGACGCGGTCGGCATCCCAGTAGTGCGGGTTTTTCGCCACGCGCACGCGGTCGTTCGGGCGCCATTCGGTGAGCAGGAACGGGCCGTTGCCCACGAGGTGGCCGGGGCGGGTCCAGGCGGTATTGCGCGCGGTGAGCGCGCCATCGCGGGCGAGGACGCGCGGATTGACCGGGAACCACGGCGGCAGGGCGGTGAGCGCGGGCAGGTAGGGGGTCGGGCGCACGAGCGTGAGGCGCAGGGTCTGGTCATCCGGGGCCGCGAATCCGAGCGCGGCCGGATCGGTGAGCCGGCCGGTGTTGAAGGCCTCGGCGTTCTTCACCGCGTAGAAGAGATAGGCGTATTCGGCGGCGAGGGCGGGGGACAGGGCGCGGCGCCACGATGCGACGAAATCGCCGGCGGTGAGCGGCTCGCCGTCGGACCAGTGCAGCCCGGGGCGGAGATGGAAGGTGTAGGTCAGGCCATCGGCGGACACTTCCCAGCTGGCGGCGGCGGCGGGCACGGGCTGGGAGGTCTGCTCGTCCAGCGCGCACAGCCCTTCGAACAGGGCGAGCGACAGGCACTGGTCGGTGAAGGCGGTCATGACCTGGGGATCGAGATCCTGCGGTTCGGCGCCGTTCCCGACCAGGAGCAATTGTTCCCGGACGGCGGCGTCGGCGGCGGTTTCCCGGGCGGTGAGGGCGGCGGGCAGCAAGGCGCCGAGAAGCAGGAGGATGGCGGGGCGGGGCGGAAAGGCCATGCCGGGACTGTGCACAGACCGGCCCAGCGGGCAAGGAGCCAACCGGTTGGGCGTTCCGGAAAATCCTGTGTTCCCGCCCGGATGTGCCGATAAGGAAGCAACGTGGGGACCGCCGTGCAGAATCCCGAGAATGCCGACTTAGTGCGGCAGGCTGTCGAACGCCACCAGGCGGCGCTGCAGCGGTATGCCGCGCAATTGGCCGGGGGCGACGCGATCCGTGCCCGGGGGGTGGTGCAGGGCGTGTTGACGCTGCTGGGCTCGCAGCCAACCGGGGAGGTGGGGGACGATCTCATGGAGTGGCTGTTCACCCGGACACGCCAGGCGGCCCTCGCCGGGGCGGCGCGGGATGGGCTGAGGAAGCACTTGGACGAGGCGGGCGGTGGCGCCGACGAGGGGGCGGGCGAGACCGCCCACCTGACGATGCAGCGGCTGGTGGACCGGCTGACGCCGAAGCAGCAGGAGGCGTTGCGGCTGAAGTTCCAATATGGATTCACCCTGGTGGAGATTGCGCGCATCACCGAGCTCAGCGCCACCAGTGTCAGCCTGCTGGTGCACAATGCGATCATGCGGCTGGGGAGCGATTTTGCCGCTCCGGAGGGCGGGCCGGCGCTCTCCGACGATCCCCGGCTGACCGTCTATGCGCTCGGTGAGATGGAGCCCGACGAACGAAAACGGTTTGAGGCCGCGCAATTTGATCCGAAGGCGGTCGCGGGGCAGGTGACGGAAATCCGCCGGCTCACCACCCAGATCACCCGGAGTCTGGCGATCGAGGCGGGGGCACCCGCACCGCCTGTCCGGCGGCGGCGGAAGTCCCCGGCTTGGTGGCGCTCGGGAAGAGTTTGGCTGGGTGCGGCCGGTGCGTTTGCGCTGCTGGGCGGCGGCCTCGTTGGGGTCCGCAACTGGGCGGTGGCCGGGGAGGCGGAAGCGCCCCGTCCAGTGGGCGATTTCCGGCTCAAGCCTGCGCAGTGGAAGGATCCGGGTCCGGCCAACGCCGAGTCCGACGAGCATTTCGGCGGGGCCGATGCCGGCGGCGGGGCGGTGGTGGAAGCGGCGGGCCGGTCTGTTCCGGCTGGCGTGGCGCATTCCGGTGCGGCTCCGGGGCGGGCGGAAACGGAGGAGCGGCATCTGTCCGGCACCGGTCCGGCGCCGGTGGAAGCGGCGTCGGGGAAGACTTTATCCGTGGCCGGTGCCGGCCCGGTATCCGCCCCGGCCACCCCGCGTTCGGCGGATTCCTCCAGTACGGAAACCGGCCCGGCCCAGACCGCGCCCAGCGCCATCGCTCGCGGCCGGGCCGGTGCCTTGCCGCCGTCGCTCGCCGTCGCGGCCGAGGCCGAGGGGCGGGCCGGACCGGGAGCGCAGCCGGCGAGGGAAGCGGCAGTCGCGCCGGAAAACACCGAGGCGGCGGCCCGCTCCCCCCCGGCGGCGGCACCCGCCTTGCCGCCTCCGGCGGCGGCTGCGTCCAGGCCAGCGGCGGCACCCGGCTCACCGGGCCCGGCCGATTCGCCGGCCCATGAAAAATTTCAATCTGCCGCCCAAACTCCCACGGCGGAATTGCCGCTGGAGGCTGATGCGCCGCCGCTGGCCCCGCTCCACCATGCGCTCGCCCAAGGCAAGTGGCCGGCCCCCGCGGCCGTGCGGGTGGAGGCCCTGTTGAATTGTTCCCCTGCGGCCTCTGCGCCGCCGCCGGGCCGGCAGTCCTTCGCGGCCGACCTGCGCGTGACGGAGGCACCCTGGGCGCCGGCCCGCCGGCTCGTGCGCGTGGGACTCAAGGGCGGCGCCAACACGCCGCCGCCGCGGCCCCCGGCGCGGTTGATTTTCCTCGTGGATGTCTCCGGCTCGATGGCGGCGCCGAACCGGCTGCTGCTCGTCGAAGAGTCGGTCCGCCGCCTGCTCCCGCGCCTGCGGCCGGACGACGAAGTCGGACTCGTGACGTTTGCCGGCGAATCCCGGCTCACCCTCCCGCCGACGCCGGTGGCAATGGGCCGCGAGATACTCGACGCCGTGGGCCGGATGCAGGCGGGCGGCGACACCAACGGCGGGTCGGGGCTTGAACTCGCCTACGAACTGGCCAAGGCGCGCGCCAAGCCGACGGGTCTCAACACCCTGATCCTGTGCACCGATGGCGGATTCAATGTCGGCGCCACGAGCGAGGAGGAGCTGACCGCGATTGTGGACCGCTACGGCCATGCCGGCGTGAGCCTGAGTGTTTTCGGCTTCGGGCGCGGGACGAAGGTGGACGGACGGCTCGAAGCGCTGGCGGAGCGCGGCCAGGGGCGCAGCGGCTACCTCAACAGTGCGCGTGATGCCGAGCGCGTGGTGGCGGAGCAGGTCGACGGCCTGCTCGCGCCGCTGGCCAAGGACGTCCAGGTGGAGGTGGATTTCAACCCCGCGCGGGTGCGGGGCTACCGGCTCCTCGGCTACGATGCCACGGCGGTCACGGAGGAAGCGGCGGTTGGACGGCACGGCAACAGCGTGCTCCCGGGCCGCACCCTCACGGCATTGTACGAGATCGAGCCCGCCCCGGCGGTGCCGGACGCGGGGCCGGCTGATGCCGGTTCCGCCCCGCTGCTGACCCTGCGGGTCGGCTATGTGCGGCCCGAGGGCGGGCCGCGCCGGCAGGAGGAGTTTGCCCTGCCGGACCGCGGGGGCAAATTTGCGGAGGCCCCCGCGGATTTTCGTTTTGCCGCGGCGGTGGCGGCGTTTGGCGAGGCCCTGCGCGCGGGCCCGGAGCGGGGCGCCGCCGCCCTCGACCAGGTGGAGGCATGGGGCCGCGAGGCCCTGGGGGATGACACGGGCGGATACCGCAGCGAATTGCTCCGGCTCGTGGCCGAGGCCAGGGCGGCCGGCCGG
>CAISJA010000413.1 GCA_903885525.1 uncultured Opitutaceae bacterium | reverse complement strand
GCTATATAATCCTTGTGCGTCTGAAAAAAGAACCCTTTGGTTTAGTATCCCTCATGCTATAATTTCCATGCCAGTGGCCGCCGTGCCACTAGAAGAGCGGCGCCTGGGCCTCCCCTGCTGAACTGTGAGGTTACTTATCTGTCTTGGTAGCAAGCAAAATGATCTGACGCCTCGGAATTGCGGGACTGGCCAGAGGCGGAGCAGCGAGCCGGAGGACTGTCCCGATGAGAACAAGGAGAGAAGGTCAGAATGAAGTTGGCCCGACTCTTCCCCCCTCCGCCTACGTACACCTGCCGGTTTTGTGGTGCTGATGCTGTCCCACACGCGAACGGACGACATCGGGTGTACGAATGTCCGATCGGCTACTTCCTGAAATACAACGAAGCCTGCCTGGATACGATCGGGACGGGAATGTGATCCCTCACGACTGGGCCGCCGATCAGATCAACCTCAAGCCAGCTACCATTCGGCGCTGGAAGGAGTATATCGCCCGGCACCGAATCCCGGCGGATGCTGCGGAGACGGTCCAGCTCGGCGGCGGTGTAAATTTTGACGGAGAGCGGATTGGCGGAATGGTGGAGTATCGGCGGCCTCCCCGTCCCTGGAGCAGGGGCAGGGGCCGCCCAGGATGATCACGAAGCGGCAGGCAGCGACGGACCGTCCCGATCCGGGGTCGCTGCCAAAGGTCGCAAGGGTACTGATCGGCCGAGCGGAGGGCTCGGAAGGAGGCGGAGGAGCCGCGCAGGTTGAGGCGGATGGCGCGGAGAATGCAGGTGGGAGCGCAAATGACGGTGGCTTCGGCGGGAAGGAGCAGGCCGCCGGTCTACCGAACGATCCCTGGGGCACACAAGGGTGCGCGCAGGGGCAGGCGCGGGCGCCAGAGGCCAAGCTGAGCTCGAAAGACGCGGCGTTCGTGCAACTTCTCGCTGCGTGGCCAGAGCTGGCGCTGGTGCGGAGAGCGGCTTCTGCTAACAGGCCTAAGCGGTTCCGGATCGAGGTCGAAGCTGTGATGGGGTCGGCCCGGGTGGCTTTCGCAGCCGCGCTGATCGCATGGCGTAACACGGACAGAGGAGCGGCGTCCCAGGCCGTAAGGGATGCGCGGCGGATGTACCACACCCTTCGGCTGGCGGCCTTTGAGCATGCGGGAACTTTGTCAAACATGTGGCACCTACGAAAGGAGCAGGCGGACTTCCTGCAACAGAAAATGATCATGGCAGTGGGCGACCCGTCGTCGGCACGGGCGACGGGGTCGAGAGCGAAGCCTCCACCGGCGTCGGTGGCCGGGTTCTCCTTTCAAGCACGAATGGCGGCGTCGACCGGGCCGGAGACGGAGCGATTCGCCCACGGCGTCCCGTTCTTTATCGCGGCGCTGACCGACGGCTGGCCGCTGCTCTTCACAATCAAAACATGGTCCAAGGTGCAAGAGGGGAGCTTCTCGGAAGACGGTACGTGCGTCCACGTCAAGAACGTGGCCGTGCGGGCAGCACAACGACAATTCTTCGCCATCCCATCAGCGTGTGAAGGCTCTGGTATCCTGATCGTGTGCGAAGATCTCGTAATCACGCATATCATCGGGAAAGTGTCTCTCCGTCTTCTGCGCGGAGGGTCTTCCGTCACGGGTAAACCACCGGCCGGCCAGTCAAATCTACTGCCCGACTGCATCCGGCTGCCAATCGACCCAGTCACCGGGGCTCCGATGTTCCCAAAGCACCTGGTAACAACCATGTACGATGCTCGGCAGAACTGGGACAAGATAATGGGCGCTGTCATGGACACGACCACTTTCGCGATCATCAACGGCCTCCTCGTCATGCCGTTGAAGGCGTGGCCTACAATGTGCATCCACAAGGCCAATCACGCCTCCTGGGAACTCGATCCTGCAGCACAAGCTGCGCTGGGACCGACACTTGCCAAATGGCTTGCGGCCGGGAACCTGGAACTGGTCCTGTTCGGCAACGCGATGCCATTGTACATCGAGCCTTGTGGTGCCGTGAAGAAGTCGTCTCCGCCGTGGAACCGCCTGATCACCGACGGCCGGGTAGGCAACTGGATCTATGCGCCGTGGAGTGTTCTGTATCACACCCTTCGAGACGTTGCACTCGTGCTGTTTCGGTGCGACTTCATCTTCTGCAAGGATATTGCAAACGCTTACCACACAGCAGCCTTCGCTGGTTGTGGACAGGGAATCATCATCGAGAACGCTACCTTTTTTGACGCGAGCGGCAGGAAGGGCGTCCGGGAGCAGCGATTCATCGGATGCTCGCCAAGGACGTGCTCGGGTGCATGTGACGAATGCTTCAGCGGGATTATGCTCTTTTGGTGCGTCTTCCGCTTCGCGTGTTGCCAGTTCGGCAAGGCCACGGCGCACGGCCCCCTCAATGCTTATGTTCAGTGCCTGATCCGTTACTTCGCCAGCCTTCCCGAACCGATTTCCGTGCAGGCCTGGGTAGACGACCTCCTGGCTAGCGTGCGCGGAGTCGTGCACGATTTCTGCAACGGGCTGGCAGGAGGTTGCGCACAATGTGCGGAGAACAAGGAGGCGGCCACGCGGGCCTTCGAAACCTTCTGCAGCATATGCAGGCAACTGCACGTGTGGTTCTCGGACGGGAAAGGATTTGCGCCGGATCAGATTGGCGAATTTACGGGGATAATCATCAACACGGTTCTGGGTCTGTTCTCCGTTTCACCGGCAAAGCTGGAGAATATCGTCGAGTGCCTGCTCGAAATACGCGGGCTGACTACCGTATCAAGGCGGATGCTCGGACGCGGACGCGGAAAGACAGGACACTACTCGCAGGCTATCCCTTACCTTGCCCAGGTAATTCCTGTATTCACGGCTGCCATCGGCGAGGGAGTCGAAGGAGATGTGAACTGGGACGGGATGGTTCCCGTCTCGCCAAAGCTAACCTTGGCGATCAACTACGTCATCGATACGATCAGGACGTGTGGTCTGCGGGGGCGGCCCATGTGGCCGCTGCCGCCAAGCTCCGCCTACCGCCTATTCCTCGAAGGTGGAGCGGCTGGACTCAAGGTGGCAACAGTGGTCTGGGACTCGAGCCCGGCGGGCTGGGGTGCTGTGATCCGGACCAATGCAGCAGAGGAAGGGAAACTCGTGATCGGCACGTTCGAGGCCACGGTGGGTCGTGAGTTCGAACACCAAGTGCGCCGAGAGACCCGAGGAGGGGTCCCCGCGTTCCGCGCAGCGGTCCAGGAGTTCGACCTCCGGGGTTGGATGGTGATTCTCCGAAATGACGCGACCGGGGCCCTGGCAACGCTCCGCAAGGGTTGCTCGCGCTCTGAGTTCATGCAAGACCAAGCGATGGAGCTGGTTACAATCGCGAGAGATCAGCAAATCGAGCTGCTTTTCCTTCACGCCCCTGGTTCGGCTCTTATCGCCAAACAGGTGGACGCGGCTTCGCGGGAGGGCGTGCGTGAGGTGCGGGGAGCGGCAGCAGTCGGGCAGCTAAAGGATGCAGTATGGAGCCTCGCCGCTTCCCTTGGTTGGACCATTTCCATCGACCTCTTCGCGTCCAACGAAAACCGACTGGTGCCGCGATTTTTCGCGTGGTACGCGGAGCCAGATGCTGAAGGGGTGGATGCGCTGTCCCAGACCAGCTGGCACTCGTCGCGGTGCCCACATTGCCACCAGCAACATCGAGAGATCTTCTACGCGTTTCCACCTCAGGCGCTCATCCCAGGCTTCATCCGGAAAGCGACAGCAGACCGTGCCCGGGGTATCGTGATTGTCCCACACGCCATCTCGGCCCCTTACTGGTCGAGACTCAGACAGGCATCCGTCACCGGGACGGATGGTCCTTGGAAGTCATTCAAGGACCCATCTAAAGTTCTCCGACACGCGGGCAGCTTCCGACCTCAAGCGCTTGCGGTCTTCGCTGTTGACTTCCGGTCTGCTGCTGACCCGCCTGACTCCGGTGTACGTCCTCCCTGTGGGCAGGAGGGGTGCCAAAGGCGGCTCAGGACATGGGAGTTTCCAGTCGACCACATCGACAGATCCCGGATCGACGCGCGGCTCCGCGACCTCGTCGCGCAAAGAAGGGAGTCGGAAGGCGAGCGCTGAGCCGGGCGATCGATGCGGAGTGCAAGCCCGCACAATCAAAGAGATCGTGATCGCCACCTGGGAGGCGCCATAGCTTCTGAGATCCGCTGGGGGTTTGGGAAAGTGCCAACGATTCAGAACGTGGAAATCCTGCGGGTTGCTGACCAGTTCGCGTCCCCCGCAACCGCGGCTCTACTG
>CAISJA010000412.1 GCA_903885525.1 uncultured Opitutaceae bacterium | reverse complement strand
GCGGCGGCGCGCTCGACCTCCAGCGCGTCGCCGGCGAGGGCGAGATTGGAGCGTTCGGCCTCCGCCACGAGGGCGCCAGGCGCGGCGGGGGCGGCCGGCCAGGGCGCGGCGGACGCCGCCGGCAGGCGGGCGGACAGCGCGACGAGCAGGACGAGGGAGGAAGACAGGAACCGCAGCATGGGCTGACAAAATGTCAGCGTTGACAGTTTGTCAAGCCGGCGTTTTGCCCGGGGTCCGGGCCAGGCTGCGGCAGATGAGGTCGAGGCCGAAATCGGTGAAGCTGGCGTAGGCCGGTCCGTACTGCTCGACGAGTCCCGCCTGCTTGGTGGCGGCGAGCTGGATGAGGCCGTGGGTCTGGCCCCAGAGGCAGAGCGCGACTTTCATCGGGTCGCCGATGTCCCGGCGGATGCTGCCGTCGCGCCGGCCTTTTTTCAGGGCGTCCACCAGCAGCCCGAGGATGGCGCTTTGGTATTGCAGGCAGTCCGGCCGCGCGCAGTGGTTTTGCAGGGCCGGGGGCTGCTTGGATTCGCTATGGGCGAGCAGCTCGAACATCTCCGGGCGTTCCCGGGCGTAGGCCACGTAGGCGCGGCCGACCGCCTGGATCTGGTCCAGCCCCAAGGCGGCGGGGCGCACGGCGGCGAGGAACCGGGCGTGCAGCTCGATGGAGCCGAGCCGCAGCGCCTCGAGGAGGAGGGAGGCGAGGTCGGGGAAGTAAAAGTAGATCAGGGGACGGCTCAACCCGGTCTCCTGGGCGATGTCGCCGAAGGTGAGGTTCTCCATGCCCCGGCGGGCGCACAGGCGGACGGCGGCGGCGATGATCTCGCGGCGGCGGGACTC
This sequence comes from uncultured Opitutaceae bacterium, assembly GCA_903885525.1. Lineage (GTDB taxonomy): Bacteria > Verrucomicrobiota > Verrucomicrobiia > Opitutales > Opitutaceae > Didemnitutus. Next base: position 2,501 of record CAISJA010000412.1, on the reverse strand, counting down.
GCGGTCCGGGGAGGGGCGGCGTGGTTTCCGGCGGGCCATGCCGGCACGTTACCGTTTCTTGACAATCCGTCAATGCCGGTCGGACCCGAGCTGCAGCTCGGTCTCCCCGCCGGCCCACTGTTCGAGGCGGGCAATGAGACGGGCGACGGTTCCGGGGTCGGGCGCCTGGCCGGCGAGCGGCTGGTTCAGGATCAGCGCCGCGGCGGAGCGGTCGGCACCGGGGAGCTGCGTCCACCACTGTTGTTTCACCGGATAGCCCTCGTCGCGGAGGAGGCAGAACAGGGACTTCAGCCAGACCAGGTCCGGCCGCGCCGCCTGGTCGAGCGCGGTGAAGGTCTGGCGGAGCAGGAGGGCGACCGGTCCGCGGGAATCGTCCGACAGCGGATTGCGGGTGAGCAGGCGGGCGAGGCGGGCGGCGGTGCAAAGCGCCTCGTAGGAGCGGCCGATGCCGGGGAAACGGGTGATAAGCCGGTGCTCCCGGATGAACCAGGTGCGGCCCTGGTTGGAGGATTCGAGCCAGAGCTCCGCCTCGTCGAACAGATCGAGGGGCGGGGCGGCGGCGGCCTCGGCGGGCCGGGGGCGCCGCCGCAGGCAGTGGAGCAGGCCGTGTTCCGCGCTGCCGGCCGTCCAAGCCTCGAAGGCATCGGCCCCCGTGGGCGACCGGTCGAGGAGGAAGACGATGGTCTGGAGCTGCGGGCCGGGCATGGCGGGCGGAGAGCCGGGAGCGAAGGAGGCCGGCGGAGGTGGGCCGGCTCAGGCCGGGGGCGAGGCCGGCTGGCGCCGGGCTTCGGCCGCGTCCGACCACACCGGGACGACGGCCCCGCCCGAAATTACCATCTTCATGCCGTCGCCGACGGACATGGAGAGCAGGATGATGTCCGCAGGGGCGAGGAAAAGGACGTAGCCGCCGGTCGGGTTGGGTGAAGTGGGCACGAAGACGGACCACAGTTCGGTGCCGGCGCGGGCCTGCACCTCCCCCTGGTTCTTGCCGGTGAGAAAACCCAGCGTCCACGCGCCTTCGCGGGGGAACCGGACCAGCACGACATGGCTGAAGGTGTTGCGGTTCTGCGAGCCGAAGGTGGCGACCACCTGCTTGACGGAGCCATAGACGGTGCTCAGGCCGGGCACGCCGAGCACGATGCGCTCACCGAGGGCGAGGAGGTATTTGCCGAAAAAATGCGAGGAGAGCAGCCCGAAGAGGGTGATGAGGGCAAAGACCACGATGGTGGCGGCGAGGTCCCAGACGATCGGGATGGCCTGCAACTGGGTGGGGATGAGCAGGGCGAAGAGCGGCCGGAAGCTGCCTCCGACGAGCTCGATGATCTTGAAGAACGCCCAGACGGTCACCACCAGCGGGGCCAGCAGGAGCAGGCCGGTGAGGAAGGCATTGCGCAGGGAAGTGAAGCGGGTTTCGGGCATGCGGGGGACACTGCGCGGACGCGGCGGAGAAATCAAACCAGCAGAAAGGGAGGCACGGCCCGCGCGGCGCGCAGGAGGGTGAGGGCGCGGCGCTCGGCGGCGCGCATCCGGCGCTTGCGGGCGGGGCGGAGGTCGTCGTAGCCGGCGAGGTGAAGCCAGCCATGGACCAGGTAGAGCGTCAGTTCGGTCGCAAAATCCTGCCGGTGGCGGCGGGCATAGGCCCGGGCGGTGTCGACGGACACGCAGACTTCCCCGGCCAGGCCGGCGGCGGCCTGGCCTTCGAAGGTGATGACATCGGTGGCCGAGGGGTCGGCGAGGAAGCGGGCGTGGAGGGCGGCGAGGGCGGCGTCCGTGAGAAAGACGAGCGAGAGTTCGCCCGGCGGGCAGGCGGCGGCCCGGGCGGAGGATGGATCCTGGAGGCCGGCATGGCCGGCGGCGGGCGGGCGCAGAAGGTGCGGCCGGTCGGCCGGCATGAAACAAAATTCCCGGTCGAGCACGGCGATCATCCGGCGGACGGCGGCCCGGGGGACGCGCAGGCGCGGATGGGCGTTGCGGAGGGCGACGGCGCGCCGGGGCGGCGGGGTGGAATTTGTCATCTATTGTATGACAAGTTCCCCAGGGGGCGGCGGGTCAGGCGGGGGCGGGGTGGGGGCGGGCCGGGCATGGCGGGCGTGGGCATGGCGGGCGGGGGCGGCGGCGAGGCGGGTCGGGTCAGGTGGGGGCGGGGGACGCGGTATCCTTTGCCTGGGCGTAGGCCTCGATGATCAGCTGCACGAGGGGATGGCGGACGACGTCGGCGCCGGTGAAGTGCTGGAACTCGATGCCGGGGATGTGGCGGAGGATGTGGGGGGCCTGGACGAGGCCGGAGGGCTTCGCGCGCGGGAGGTCGATCTGGGTGATGTCGCCGGTGATGATCATGCGGGACTCGTCGCCGAGCCGCGTGAGGAACATCATCATCTGCTCGGGGGTGGTGTTTTGCGCCTCGTCGAGGATGATGAAGGCGTGGGCGAGGGTGCGCCCGCGCATGTAGGCGAGCGGGGCGATTTCGATCACGCCCTTTTCGGCCAGCCGGGCCGCCTCCT
>CAISJA010000411.1 GCA_903885525.1 uncultured Opitutaceae bacterium | reverse complement strand
GCGGCGGCGCGGATCTCGGCGTCAGGCGCGCCGCGCACGACCAGTTCGTGCATCGGCCCGCGCGTCAGCAGGCGGCTTAGCCGGCCCAGAAGGTCGAGGTGGGCGCGGGGCGTGGGGGCGAGAAAGAAAAACAGGCGGGTGACGGGCACCCCGTCCGGCGGCGGTTCGGGCGTGGGCAGCGGGTCGCGCAGCAGCAGCAGGGCGATGATGCCGGAGTCCCGCCCAAGGGCGATGCGCGCACTCGGGTGCGGCAGGGCGAAACCGTCACCCACCGGGGCAACAGTCACGCCTCCCGGGCCGCGCAGGCGTTGCCCGAGCATTTTCCGAATGGCCGGTGCCGTGCCGGGCAATTGGTCCACGATGCGGACAAATATCTCCGTCACGCCCTCAGCCGGCACCCCGCGCCAAATCCCGCCGGCAGCCAGCAGCGGTTCGAGCTGCCAGCCCGTCGTGAACGTGGGTGCGGCCGGGGCGAGAAATCCGCTGGCCCCGCCGAGTCCGTGGACCGCCGCCCAGTGTGAAACCTGCGCCCGGTCGAAGAGTATCCGCCCGCGGTCCTCGAGGTGCGGCATGCCGTCGGCGCGAATCCAGTCCTCCACCGTCTTCTCGGCGACGCCGAAGGATTCCGCGATCTGAACGAGATTGAGGTACATGGCGCTAGGGCAGGGGCCCGCCGGGCGGACCGGGCCAGAGTCTAGCAAGTCCAGGTACTGGGGGCTGCGCGTGCATTGGCATTCTCCTGCCGCCGCCCATCAAGCCAGCCCCGCCAGCCCCACGACAAGGCTAAACAGAGCGGCTTTCGCCACCAGACGGGGGCGGCCAAAGCGTGGCGGGCCGGACCGCGGCCTCCCGGTGGTCAGTCTTTTTTCAGGATCTTTCCCGCGCGGTCGAGGGCCTCGGAAAGCTCGCGGCGGGCGGCGGCAATTTCCTGCCGATCGCGATGGAGCTGTTCGTGCGGGTCGTCCGGCACCGCTTCCGGCGGCAGGCCGAGGATGACGCGGGAGCGGGCGAGGGCGGCGGTGATGTGGGGGCAGACGTTGTCGCGCCCGAGCCGGTCGATGAACCCGGCGTGTTCCATCACCGCCAGCGGCTGGGTGTGGGGCGCGCTGAGGATGAGGTGCTTGCCCTTGGCGCGGAGCTTGGCGTGCAGGTCCTCCAGGGCCTGCAGACCGGTGGCGTCGATGGCGAGCACCTTGCGGATGCGCAGAATCAGCACCTCCGGCTCCTGTTTGGCGCGCTTGAGCTCGTCGTCGAGCTTGTCCACCACGCCAAAAAAGAAGGCGCCGAAGACGCGAAAGACCACGACACCGCGGGGGACCGTCTTGCCGATGAGCGAGTGCTGCGAGCCCTCAGTCTCGGTGCTCTCGTCGACCGCGGTGATCTGGGATGTCTCGGAGATGCGCTTCACCATCAGCAGGGCGGCAAGGACCACCCCCACCTCCACGGCGACCGTGAGGTCGGCCAGCACGGTGAGGGTGAAGGTGGCGAGGAAGACGGAGCTGTCGCTGAGCGGCCAGCTGGTCAGCCGGAGAAACTGTTTCCACGAGACCATCCGGTAGGCGGCGACCACCAGGATGGCACTGAGCGTGGCCAGCGGCACATGGCTGATGAGCGGAGCGGCCAGCAGGACAAACAGCAGGAGCAGGCCGGAATGGACGAGGCCGGCGACCGGGGTGCGGCCGCCGAGGCGGACGTTGGCGATGCTGCGGGCTGCGGCGCCGGTGACCGGGATGCAGCCGAAAAGCGGCCCCACGAGATTGGCAATGCCCTGGCCCATCAGCTCCTGGTTTGAATCGTGGCGTTCATCAATCATGCCGTCGGTCACCACCGCACAGAGCAGGGCCTGCATGGCCACCAGCAGGGCAATCGTGAATGCCGGGTGGATCAGTGCCCGGATGAGATGAAAATCCCCGGCCGGGAAGTGGAACGACGGCAGGCTGCGGGAAATTTCCCCAAACTGCGTGCCGACCGTGGCCAGGTGCCATTTGTCCTGCAGGCCGAACACCACCACCAGCAGGGTGGCACCAACCAGCCCGACCATGGAGCCAGGGACATAGCGGGAGAAACGCTTCGGCCAGTTGGCCACGACGAGGAGCGAGGTCAGAGCGAGCCCGACCGTCGGCCACTGGATGGTGTTGAGATGGGTGAAAAAGACCGCGAGTTTGCCGACGATCGTCACCGGCATTGGCGTGACCGCGAGGCCGAAGAAATTCTTCAGCTGCGAGCTCAGGATGAGGATGGCGATGCCCTTGGTGAAGGCGCGGGAAACCGGGTAGGGGATGAAGCGGATGACCGTGCCCAGCCGGGCCAGCCCCATCAGGCAGAGCATGATCCCGGCCATGAAGGTGCAGAGGTAGAGGCCGTTGAGCCCGAAGGCCTGCAGGACGCTGTAAGTGATAATGACAAAGGCACCGGTGGGCCCGCCGATCTGCACGCTGGAGCCGCCGAGGGCGGCGATGAGTCCGCCGCCGATGATGGCGGTGAACAGGCCTTGGGCGGGCGTGACGCCGGCCGCGATGGCAAAGGCCATCGAGAGCGGCAGGGCGAGGATCATCACGTTCAGTCCGGCAAGGAAATCGCGCCGAAAGCCCGCCTTCGAGTAAGCGGGCAGAATGGCGGCCAAGCGGGGCCGGAAGGTCAGTTCAAAGTGCATGTGGCGCGGGTGGGGAGCTCGTGTATCGGGCGAAAGGGTCCTTGTTGCGCCAGTTGCCGCCATTTCTCAAGCCAGACTTGGAGCAGGACCTACGCCAGCACTGGCTGAGCTGAGACATCAGGGTTTTGTGAAAGTAAAGGTCGCGCCAATCCAGCACTGCCCGTGTGCAAGAGGAATGCCCGGCGGAGCCATGCCCATGTCATCTCGATGCGAAGCGAGCCGGGCTGCTGTGCGTGCCGACATCTTTCCGCCAGCTGGGGAAGGAAACGGCAACGGGTCCCCCCAGGGCTCCTTACTGCTGAAAGCCTGTTGCAGGAAGCGACAACGGTTTACCGATTTTTCTGGCTAATTGCCGCGCGGAGTGCCAAGAGAGGATGGGATGAACTGGAACACACTGACGAAAAGCCTTCCCGCGCATGCGCTGCGGGAAGTCACCTTAGTGCTGGCGAAGCCCGCGGATCTGGAGGCGGTGAATGCCGCCCTAGAGCTAATGCCATTCGGATATTCACCGCCGTACCCTGATAATGATTCAGAG
>CAISJA010000410.1 GCA_903885525.1 uncultured Opitutaceae bacterium | reverse complement strand
TCCTCACCGGCATCATGGCCATTGATTCCATGATCCCGATCGGCCGCGGCCAGCGCGAGCTCATCATCGGCGACCGCGGCACCGGCAAGACCACGATCTGCATCGATACGATCATCAACCAGGCCCGCATCAACAAGGTCGGCCTCGCCTCGGGCGACCAGAGCTTTCGCCCGGTCTACTCCATCTACGTCGCCTGCGGCCAGAAGCAGTCGAACATCGCCCGCACCATCGCCGCCCTCGAGGCCGCCGACGCGATGCAGTACACCATCATCGTCGCCGCCCCGGCCGCCGACAACCCCGCCAACCAGTACCTCGCGCCCTTCTCCGGTGCCGCCATGGGCGAGTGGTTCATGGAAAATGGCCTGGACGCGCTGATTGTGTACGACGATCTCTCCAAACACGCCGTGGCCTACCGCCAGATTTCGCTCATCCTCAAACGCCCCTCCGGCCGCGAGGCGTACCCCGGCGACGTGTTCTACCTGCATAGCCGTCTCCTCGAACGCTCCGCCCGCCTCGCCGGCAAGGGCTCGCTCACCGGCCTCCCGATCATCGAGACCCAGGCCGGCGACGTCTCCGCCTATATCCCGACCAACGTCATCTCGATCACCGACGGCCAGATCTTCCTCGAAACCGATCTCTTCAACCAGGGCATCCGCCCCGCGGTGTCCGTCGGCCTCTCCGTCTCCCGCGTCGGCTCCGCCGCGCAGATCAAGGCCACCAAGCAGGTCGGCGGTAAACTCAAGGGCGAGCTCGCCCAGTTCCGCGAGCTGGCCGCCTTCGCGCAGTTCGGCTCCGACCTCGACGCCAAGACCAAGGCCACCCTCGACCGCGGTTCCCGCATCGTCGAACTCTTCAAGCAGCCGCAGCTCAACCCGATCGCCATCGAGCTGCAGGCCGCCGTCCTCTGGGCCCTGCAGAAAAATTACTACGAAAACATCGAGGTCCGCCACATCGTCGGCGCCGCCAGCTCCCTCCGCGAATATTTCCAGACCCGCCAGGACGCCCTCCTCACCAAGATCCGCACCAAGGGCGCGCTCGACGCCGAGATCGAGGCCGCGCTCAAGGCCGCCTGCGACGAATGGAAGTCCACCTTTGTCGCGAAATAACCCCATCGAATCCAGTAGCCAGAATCCGAGGAATCCAGAATGAAGACAACCAAGACCCCCGGCACCCGCCCTGAGGCTTCTGCCTTCTGGATTCTGAATCCTAAATTCTCTTCCTGATGGCCTCCACCCGAGACATCCGCCGGCGCATCAAGTCGGTCAAGAACACCCGCCAGATCACCAAGGCGATGGAGCTGGTGGCGGCGTCGAAGATGAAGAAGGCGCAGCAGGCCGCCATCGCCGCCCGCCCCTACTCGCAGCTGATGGCCGACATGCTCGCGGCCTTGGCCGGCCGCGTCGACGAATCCCTGCATCCGCTGCTGGTCCGCCGCGAGGTCAAGATTCGCGGCATTTTGCTGGTCACGACCGATAAGGGCCTCTGCGGTCCGCTCAATGCCAACCTCTTCAAGGTCGTGCTGGACGTAAAGTCGCCGGCCAAGTTCGTCGCCGTCGGCCGCAAGGGCGCGCAGTTCCTCGCCCGCACCAAGCGCGACATGATTGCCGATTTCACCGTCACCGACCGCTGTGGCTTCGCCGAGGTGAAGCCGGTGGTCGAGTTCCTGACGAAGCAGTTCCTCGACGGTGCCATCGACACCGTGGAGATCATCTACCCGCGCTTCAAGAACACCCTCGTGCAGGAGCCGGTCACCCGCCCGCTGCTCCCGCTGACGAACCTGAAAGATTTCATCACGCATCTCCGCCGCGATTCCGGCCACGGCAAATTCTCCGACGACCGCGACATGCTCTTCGAGCCGAACGCCCAGCAGGTGCTCGACGCCCTGCTGCCCTACTACGTCAACCGCTGCATCCACCAGCTGATCCTCAGCGCCAAGGCCTCCGAGCACAGCTCGCGCATGGTGGCCATGAAGACCGCCAAGGACAACGCCACCAAGCTGCTCGGCGACCTCACCCTCGAATACAACAAGGCCCGCCAGGCCGGCATCACGCAGGAAATCCTCGAGATCGCCGCCGCCGCGTTCTCGGCGCAGTAATCTTCCCTTTAAACACGCCACCCCCATCCACCGTTTCCGTCATGAGCAACCAAGGTAAAATCGTCCAGGTCATCGGCGCCGTCGTCGACGTGCAGTTCGCCGAGCACTTCGTCCCGCCCATCTATCAGGCGCTCACGGTGAACTTCACCG
>CAISJA010000409.1 GCA_903885525.1 uncultured Opitutaceae bacterium | reverse complement strand
GAGTAGAGCTTGCCGTCGAGCACGATGGCGAGGCGGCCCAGGCGGCCGCTGCGCTGGCCGTCGTCGGCAATGGTCTTGGTGACGGCGGCGAACTGCTCGTGGCCGGCCTTGGTGAACTTGAGGATGATCTTGTAGCGGCCAAACTCGTCCATGACCGGGTAGGCGTCCGAGACGGCCTCGCCAGTCATTTCCGGGATGCGCTTGGTGTAGACCTCTTCGACACTGGAGGCACCGTTGCGGCCCTCGTAGTCGAGGGTCATGGCCTCGTAGCCCGGGGGCACTTCCTGGGGCGGGGCCGCGGTGACGTGCACCAGCTTGAAATCGAGGCGGGCCGGTTTCTTGAGGGAATTGACCACCTCGGGATTGTCCTTGGTGTTCACCCCCGGGAGCTGGACCTCGATGCGGTTGTCACCCACCGGGCGGATGATGGGCTCGGCGACGCCGAGGCCGTTGACCCGGTTGCCGATGATCTCGATGGCCTTGCCCAGCTTCTCGGCCCGGACCTGCTGGTTGTCCTTGGAGGCGACGGAGGGGTCGACCTCGAGGGTGAAGGCGACGCCGCCGTAGAGGTCGAGGCCGAGCTGCAAGCGGCCCTTGGAGCGGCGGAGCAGTTCGTCGAGGAGGATGTTGTTGCGCTTCTCGATGTTTTTGAGCGAGTCCTCGAGGCGGATTTCGGGGAAGAACTGGGAGAGGTCGGTCTTCTCCTCCCGGCCGATCTGCTTCAGCGCCACATAGACGCTGGGGGCGCGGCCGCTGTGGACGCGTTCGTCGACTTTGGCGAGCAGCTTGGCGAAGTCCGCCGGTTTGGCCGTGGCCTCGTGTTTTACGTAAGGACCGAAATCAAGGTCCTTGAGGGGAGTCAGCGAGTACGCGGCCCACAGCACAACGGCGAGGGAGAGCGTCAGTTTCCAGAGGTTTTTTCTGAACATGGGTGTAGTTTTGTTAAAAGCGGGGTGGCCGCCGCCGGGGCGGCCGGGAAAGAGGGCTGGGACTCAGCGGGGGTCTCGCACGCTGGGCGTGACAACCGGCTCAGGAGGCGTCGCTCTTCTTGATGAGAGCGTGGATGAAGCCCTTGCCGAGCTCGATCTTGTTGTTCTCACCGATGCGGACGACAAACCGGTCCTCCTTCACGCTGGTGATGGTGCCGTAGATCCCGCCGGTGGTGACAATCTCGTCGCCTGTCACGAGCGTGGTCAGCATCTTCTCGTGCTGTTTCTGCTTCTTGCGCTGCGGGGCAATGAGCAGGAAATACATCGCCGCGAACATCAGAATCAGGGGCAGGAACTGCAGCAGCGCGGCGGGGCCGGACGGAGCGGGAGTGGCCTGGGCAAGGAAGAGGGAGAATTTGGTCATTGAGATTTGGCTGGTTTTGAAAAAGGAAAACGGCGATTAATCTAACCGGCCCAACAAAAAGCAAGCCAAACCCTGACCTTCCGCCCTCCCACCCTTGAAGCCGAAATCCTCCTCCAGCTGGTCCGCCGCGCAATCCGAAGAGCTTTACGGGTTTAAACGCTGGGGGGCCAACCACTTCTCGGTGGACGCCGACGGCTTTGTGCGCGTGCAACCCCAGGCCGACGAGCGCAGCATCCGCATCATGGATGTGGTCGATGAAGCCGTGGGCATGGGCCTGAAGGCCCCCATGGTCATCCGTTTCCAGGACAAGCTCCGCCACCGGGTGGTCCAGCTCAACGAGGTCTTCCGCAAGGCGATCAAGGACGAGGGCTACAAGGGCGAGTATCGCGGCGTTTTTCCCATCAAGGTCAATCAGTTGCGCGAAGTGGTCGACGAAATCGTCGGGGCCGGCAAGGACTACAATTTCGGCCTCGAAGCGGGCTCCAAGCCCGAGCTGATGATCGCCCTCGCGATGCATGAGGGCTCCCAGCGCCTCATCATCTGCAACGGCTACAAGGACGACGACTACATCCGCCTCGCCCTCCTGGGGCGAAAATTGGGCAAGAGAATCATCATCGTCATCGAACAGCTTTCCGAGGTGGACAGCCTCATCCGCCTCGCCCAGGAGACGGGCGTCAAGCCCCTCATCGGTTTCCGCATCAAGCTCCAGACCCGGGGCGAGGGCAAATGGGCGCTGTCCTCCGGCGACAATGCCAAGTTCGGCCTCAACACCGCCGAAGTGCTCTTTGCCGTCGAAAAGCTCAAGGCCGCCAAGATGACGCAGTCCCTGCGCCTCGTCCATTTCCACATCGGCTCGCAGGTGCCGAACATGATCACGATCAAGGCGGCGGTCACCGAAGCCTCCCGCTGTTACTGCCAGCTGGCCAAGATGGGCTTTCCCATGGGCTACCTCGACGTCGGCGGCGGCCTCGGCATCGACTACGACGGCTCCCGCACCAACTTCGAGTCGTCGATGAACTACTCCATGGAGGAGTACGCCCGCGACATCGTCTTCAACATCCGCGAAATCTGCACCGCCTCCGCCGTGCCCGTGCCCGACATCGTGAGCGAGTCCGGCCGCGCCATCGCCGCCCCCCACTCCATGCTCGTGGTCGAAGTCTTCGAACGCATCAACAAGCGCGAATCCCTCGGCAAGCAGCACCAGCCCAAGACCCGGCACAAGATCGTCGACGACCTCGAGACCCTCCTGAAAAACCGGGCCCGCCTCGGGCGGCTGGAGCGTTTCCATGACGCCCTCCAGAAAAAGGAGGAGGCCTTTTCCCTCTTCAACCTCGGCTACCTCGACCTCGAAAACCGCGCCGCCGCCGAGCAGCTCTTCTGGCAGGTCTGCGAGCAGATCGACCAGGAGGGCGCCAAGTCCGGCTACCAGCCCGAGGAACTCCACGACCTCAAGAAACTCCTCGCCGACCAGTACGTCTGCAACTTTTCCGTCTTCCAGTCACTCCTCGACTCCTGGGCGCTCAAGCAGCTCTTCCCCGTCACCCCGCTCCACCGCCTCAAGGAAAAGCCGACCGTCAACGCCATCCTCGTCGACATAGATCGG
>CAISJA010000408.1 GCA_903885525.1 uncultured Opitutaceae bacterium | reverse complement strand
CGATGCCACCTGGCTCGAGGACAAGACGCGCGCTCGGACCGGGCACACCGCAGCCAATCTCACGCTCTTGCGCGGAATCGTCCTCATCTGGTGGCGCCGGCGGCACCCGGAAAAATGCGCGCCGGCTTTCGTTCTAGGCAACCAACGTCACCTGCCCACCGCCTTGCATGAACTTTTTCAGCCACTTACGCGGTAGGAGTAAGGAGCCCTGTTTGTGCCAGGGAGTAACTCTCACCGGATCGACACACGTGGGGCCGGGAGGGGTGCTGCGCGGGTTGCCCCGCCCGGGGCAAGGCGGTGGGGCCTGGCTCCGGTTTTGCGCCCCCCGCGGGCGGCAGGGTGGTGCGGGGTCGCGGCGGTCCCCGGGGGTTTCCGCTCGCCATTGCCGCCGGGCGGGATTGCGTAGTGGCTGTGGGCTCACATCGCTACAGTCCCGGGGAAGAGCTGGCCAACCGTCTGACGCATGGGCTGGGGGCGGTGCTCAGCGTGGCCGGGTTGGTGCTGCTGGTGGTCTATGCCAGCCTGCATGGCACGGTCTGGCACATCACGAGCACGGCAATCTACGGGGTGACGCTCGTGCTGTTGTATTGCTCATCCACCCTCTACCACAGCGCCACCAGCGACCGGTGGAAGAAGCTGTTTCAGAAGCTTGACCATGCCGCGATCTTTCTGCTGATCGCCGGGACCTACACGCCCTTTCTCCTCGGGCCGCTGCGCGGACCCTGGGGGTGGAGCCTGTTCGGGGTGGTCTGGGGTGTGGCCTTGGCGGGGAGCGTGCTCAAATTCTGGCACGCCGGACGGTTCGATGTCCTCTCCACCGTGCTGTACATCCTGCTCGGCTGGCTGATGGTGATTGCGGCCAAGCCGCTGATGGCGGCGGTGCCCGCCGGCGGGCTCTGGCTGCTGTTTGCCGGCGGCTTCTGCTACACGTTCGGGACCATTTTCTATCTCTGGAGAAAAATCCCCTTCAACCATGCCTGGTGGCATTTGTGGGTGCTGGGGGGGAGCGGCTGCCACTGGGCGGCGATCTACGTGTACGTGGTGCCGCACGCGGGCGCGTAGCCGCCCGGGGAGGCGGACTCGGCGCGCCGACGCTGCTACGGGGCGGGCAGCGTGACTTCCCCGGCGGCGATCCGATGCAGGACGAGGGCGGCGAGCTGGGCGCGTTCCATGATGGAGGAAGGCTGGACCCACTCCTCCGGGCTGTGCAGGCGGTCGCCGATGGGGCCGAGACCGTCGAGGCAGGGCAGCCCCGCAGCGAAGAGAGTGTTGCCGTCGGAGGCACCGCCCGTGTGCACCCAGTTGAAGGGAGGGAGGGCGAGAGCGCGGCCCGCGTCCTGCCAGGCGGCGAAGACTGCGGCGGCGGCGGGGGAGGACTCCATGGGCGGGCGGTTGAAGCCGCCGGTGATCTCCAAACGGTGGCCGTCGCGGGCGTTGATTGGGGCGGCCAAGTCTTGGAGGCGGGCGAGCACCGCTGCGCGCTCGCTGAGCCGGGTGATGCGGATGTCGAGCTGGGCCCGGGCCTGGTCCGGGACGACGTTGGTCGCCGGTCCGCCGCCGCTGATGTTGCCGATATTGAGCAGCACGCCCGGCATGGTGTCGGGCAGGCGGTGGGCGTCGGCGAGGAACTCGGCCAGGGCGGCGATGGCGTTGCGGCCGGCGCGGGTCGGACTGGCGGCATGGGCGGCGCGTCCGTGGCTGACGGCGGTGAAGTTGCCGGTGCCCTTGCGGGATTGGACGAGATCGCCATTGGGCCGGGCGGGCTCGAAGACAAGGCCGAAGGTGCAGGTGGGGGCGATCTCGGCGAAGACGGGGGCCGCGCCGAAGGAGCCGGTTTCCTCGTCGGGATTGAGCAGGACTTCGTAGCCGAGCCGGCTGGCATGCGGGGTCTGCTCAAAGGCTTCGAGGGCGGCGAGGAGGGTGAGCAGTCCGCCCTTCATGTCGGCGGTGCCGGGGCCGCGCAGCTTGTCGTCCGAAAGAAAATCACAGGTTTGGAAAGGGTCGCCGGCACCATAAACGGTGTCGTAATGGCCGCTGAGCAGCAGGCGAATCTTGGCGTCCGGGCGGACGCGGATGCGCAGGAGCTGGGCGGCGGTGCCGGCGAGGGGGACGCGCTCGACCGCGGCGCCGGGCAGGCGGCGGAAGGCGGTTTCCAGCAGGGCGAGCATGACAGCGAGTCCGGCGGGGTGGTCGCTGCCCGAGTTTTGGTTGCACCAGCGGAGGAGCAATGCGGTGAGCTCCGGCCGGCGCGCCGGCAAATGGGCGATGGAGGGAGGCAGGGACATCACAGCGGCAGCAGAGCGGGATCGATCCGGTCTGACAAGGCGGGAAGCTCGGCCCCGCGCCCGGGCGAAGAGGTCAACGGCCCCTGCCGAGCCCTCCCGGCCCTTGCGGTCGGGGCGCTCAGCCGGCCAGCTGAGCGCGCTCCACCTATTTTTCGCCCCAGACTTGCGCGAGGTGGAGCAGCATCTCGGCGGATCGGGCCATGTCCTGCAGGCTGACCCACTCGCGCGGGCTGTGGATCTCGTGCATGCCGGTGAAGAGGTTGGGCGTCGGCACGCCGCGCTGGGTGAGGTTGGAGCCGTCGGTGCCGCCGCGGATGGGTTGGCCGAAGGGTTTCAGGCCGGTGCGTCGGGCGGCCTCGCGGGCGAATTCCACCGGGCGCATGTCCTTTTCCAGCCAGTAACGCATGTTGCGGTACTGCTCGGTGAAGGTGAGCGTGATCTGCGCCCGGGGCTCGGCGGCGCGGAGTTCGGCGACGAGGTTTTCCAGGGTGGCGCGGTGGGCGGCCAGACCGTCCAGCTCGAAGTCGCGCAGGATCATCCGCACACGGGCCTGCTCGGCGGTGCCGGTGCACTCCAGCGGATGGATGAAGCCGGCGCGGCCTTCGGTGCGCTCGGGGGACCGGTCAGCCGGCAGGGCGGCGAGGAAGCGGCCGGCGAGGCGGAGCGCATTGACCATGACATCCTTCGCCCAGCCGGGGTGGGCGGCAATGCCCTGGATCTCCAGCACGGCGGCATCGGCGCTGAAGGTTTCGTGGCAAATCTCCCCGGTCTCGCCGCCGTCGAGCGTGTAGGCGAAGGCCGCGCCCAGCTGCGCGAGGTCGAGCCGCGCCATGCCGCGGGCGATCTCCTCGTCGGGATTGAAACACAGCCGGATTTTGCCGTGGGGAATCTCCGGGTGGAGCAAGAGGTGGCGGGCGGTGCCCATGACGATGGCGACGCCGGCCTTGTCGTCGGCACCGAGCAGGGTGCGGCCGCTGGCGGTGATGACGTCGTGGCCGATGGCCTCGCGCAAAAAGGGGGTGGTTTCGACCGAGAGCTGCTGCGCGGGATCATCGGGCAGGATGATCGGCCGGCCGTCGTAGCGGCGGTGGACGATCGGCGTGGCGGCGCCGGGCAGGGGCGCCACGGTGTCGACATGAGCGCACCAGGCGATGGTCGGAACGGGTGCCGGGGTGGTGGCCGGAATGGTGGCGAGCAGGTAGCCGTGAGCGGTGAGGATGATTTCCTGCGCGCCGAGCCCGTGCAATTCCCTCTCCAGCAGGCGGAGCAGGTCCCATTGCCCCGGAGTGCTGGGGGTGATAGCGGAGGCGGCGTCGCTGCGGGTGTCGATCCGGACATAGCGCAGGAAGCGTTCGAGCAGGTCGGCGGAGTCAATCGGCATGGCGGGGAGGCTAGCCTGGAATTTCTCCGCACGGAAAGGTCAATTCTGGGTTGCCCTGATGGGGGCCGGGCAAGGGGTGGCGCTGCTCCGTCGCCATCGAGCCCACGGCAGGTTGGGACCACAGAGGCACACGGATGAACACAGATCAGACCTGGGGGCGAACCACTCATTTTCACTCACCAACACTGAGGGCCGTCCCGGGGAATTTCGCAACCGCAGCCAAGCAACTTGAGAGTGAGGGGTTCTGGATAGGCTGCAAGGGTTAGGCGGCGAGGCAAGTTCCCTCGATACGCTCAAGATCGATGCGCTCGCGGAGGAATAACTCGAAGGAAGAGGCCTTGGGTGAAGCCGCGAGAAAATCGGGCAGACAATG
>CAISJA010000407.1 GCA_903885525.1 uncultured Opitutaceae bacterium | reverse complement strand
CTGGAAAGCCGCCCGGAACTTGCCGCCCGCCGCTCCGGCCGCGGTGGTTGCTGTCGTCTGAGGTCATCCCGGGAGCCTACCCGATCCCGCCGCCGCTGTCGTCACGTCAGAGTTGTACGCTTACGGAGCAACCACATCGGTCTCTGCTCGTAGGTGGCGCCCCCTCAGACCTGGCCGAGGGTTGCCACAACCGCACGAAAACTAGCCAGACCGGCTTCGATGTTCTCGATGATCTCGTCGGCGAGGAGCGCGGGCTCGGGGAGGTTGTCCAAATCAGCCAGGCTGTCATCCTTCAGCCAAAAGAGGTCGAGGCTGGTCTTGTCGCGGGTGGCCAGCTCGGTGTGCGTGAACTTGCGCCAGCGACCCTCGGGATTTTTTTCGGGATGCCAGGACTCCTTGCGCTTGTGCCGGTTCTGAGGGTTGTAGCATGTAATGAAGTCGGCGAGATCCTCGAGGCGGAGGGGCTTCCGCTTGAGGGTGTGATGAATGTTGGTCCGGTAGTCGTAATACCAGATTTCCTTCGTCGCGGTGTCCTTGCTCGCGGGACGATTGTCGAAGAAGAGCACGTTGGCCTTTACCCCGTTGGCGTAGAAGATGCCGGTCGGAAGGCGGAGGATGGTGTGGAGCTCCGTCGTCTCCATGAGCTTCTTGCGCACGGTCTCGCCGGCGCCGCCTTCGAAGAGGACGTTGTCGGGTAGCACGACCGCAGCCTGACCCGTGGTCTTGAGGAGCGAGCGGATGTGCTGGAGGAAGTTGAGCTGTTTGTTGGAGGTCGTGGTCCAGAAGTCCTGCCGGTTGTAGACGAGGTCCTCCTTCTCCTGCTCCCCTTCCTCGTTGGTGAAGGTCATCGAGCTCTTTTTGCCGAAGGGGGGGTTGGCGAGCACGTAGTCCACGGTCTGGGCCGGCTGGGCCACCAGGGCATCGGTCGAGGAAATCAGGCTGTTGCCGTCGATTTCGCCGATGTTGTGCAGGAACAGGTTCATCAGGCACAGGCGGCGGGTGCCTGGGACGATCTCATTGCCGTGGAAGGTCTCGTTCTTGAGAAAACGCTTTTGGGCCGGTGTGAGGGCGTGCTGCTTCACGAGGTGATCGTAGGCGGAGAGAAAAAAGCCGCCAGTGCCGCACGCCGGATCAGCGATCGACTTACCCGGCTCGGGCGCGACGCACTCGACCATGGCTTTGATCAGGGCGCGGGGCGTGAAGTATTGGCCGGCACCGGACTTGGTGTCCTCGGCGTTCTTCTCGAGGATGCCCTCGTAGATGTCGCCCTTCGTGTCGGCGTCGAGGGTGACCCAGGAAACTTCGTCCACCATCTCGATCAGGCGGGCCAATTTGGCGGGGTCCTGGATTTTGTTCTGCGCCTTGGTGAAAATCTGCCCGAGCATGCCCTTTTCCAGACCCAGCGCGCGGAGCGCTTCGACATAGTGGTCCTCAAGTTCCTTGCCCTTGAGCGGTCGCATGACCGGCCACGCATAGCGCGCCGGCACACCGACCTTCCGGCTGTAGGGCGGCTTCGCATATTCATCCGCCATCTTGAGGAAGATGAGGTACGTGAGTTGCTCGAGGTAGTCGCCGTAGCCCACGCCGTCGTCGCGGAGCGTGTGGCAGAAGGACCAGACCTTGGAGATGATGCCGTCAGTGGTCATGAGGTGGGGTGTGCGGGCCTCGGGCGGGTAACTTCCAGGACAGGTGCAGCCACGAAGATGCGGTTTCGTTTTTGGTTGGTCGCCTTTTTCACCAGGCCGTGTTTTTCCCAAAACTCCACTGCTTTGGCAACGTTGGGAAAACTTTCGTTGTAACGTTCCGCGTGTTGCGCGATCGAGAGCATCGGTGTGGCAAACAGGGCGTCGAGCACGCCGGCGCAAGCGCTTGGCAACCGCTTTTGTTGGGCCATGATCTTCCGGTAGTGGTTGTAGAGATCGATGAGGCGGGCGGTGTCCGCCAGCGCCTCTTTGGCGGTTTCCCTCACGCCGGTCAGGAAGTAGATAACCCAATCCTTCCATGCGCCTTGCGTGCTAACCGCGAGCAGGTGTCGATAATAGTCGATACGGTAACGCTCGAAATAGGCAGAGAGGTAGAGCAACGGTTCGGACAGGATCTTGCGGTCACAAAGGAACAGCGTGATGAGCAGGCGGCCGATGCGCCCGTTGCCATCGAGGAATGGGTGGATGGCCTCGAACTGATAGTGCAGGAGGGCGATCTTCACCAAGGGCGGCTCCGCGCTGTCGGCATGGAAATAGTTTTCCCAGGCCGAGAGGGCTGCGTCGAGTAGGTGAGGCGGGGGCGGCACGTAGGTGGCTGTAGCCAGAGTGGAGCCGGGCCGGCCAATCCAATTCTGGCTGCGGCGGAATTCGCCCGGGGTCTTCGTGGAATTGCCGCCGCGCACGGTCGAGAGTAGGATGGCGTGAAGTTCCTTGATGAGGCGGGAGCCGATCGGCAGCTCACCGAGCCGCTGTAAACCGGTTTCCAGCGCTACGATGTGGTTGGCGACCTCGCGCACCGACGGTTTCTCCGGCGCACCCTCAGGGCCGAGATCGAAAAGCAGCAACTCCTCAACCTCAGCGTAGGTGTCCTCGATGAGCGAGCTGAGCACGGCTTCGCGGCGGAGGTAAGGGCGGATCAGCAGATGGGGATTGGGCAACAACCGCCCGGCCCCGCTCAATTCCGCCACGGCCCGATCCGCTTCGGAGAGCAGACCAGCCAGCTCCCAGTCGATGGGCAGCACGGGCGGGAGAGACGGCGGCACAAAGGCGAAATAGCCCTCCGGTTGCCGCTGGCAGTGCGGCCGCTGCTGCTCGTTAAAGGCCTCGGGGGTCATTGCTGGAGTAATTTTGGTTCAGCGAATAAGGAAACATCTTATTCCATCGAACGCGAGTTCGATTGAATAAGATCAAGCTCTATTCTACTGAGATCAGATTCGATGCAATAAGCGAATCGATCATAAACTTTTACTTGAAAATGATTTATTATACTCATCCCGCGCGGCGCGTAAACGCGCGAGGAGGGTGGACGCGGGTTCGTCGGCGGGGGATTGGGGGACGAGGCGGCCGGTGAAGGCTTTTTGCAGGATCGCCTGCCGCAGGGCCTCGCTCTTCCGCAACGCCCCGTCGATCTCCCGTTCGTTCCGCTCGATCGCCTCGAACTGCTCGTCCAGCAAGCGCACGATCTCCTGTTGCTCGGGGAGGGAGCATTCCGGGACGATGATCGAACGGATGCGATCCTGGCCGATATTGCGCATCGACTCTTGATTCCCAGTGGAGCGCTTCTCGATTTGGAGGCGACCTTGCCGGCTGCGAAGATACTGGAGAAAAAACGGCTTCAGCGTGTCGTCCATAGTGAGGCGAAGCGTCTTGTCGCTAAGCATCACATTCTGCGTGACCTGACGGACGATGACACTCGCGCCGACAAGTTCGATCGTGTTGGCGCGACTTAGGATGAAGTCACCGGGCCGGATGAAGTAGCTGGGATTTATCTTCTTTGGGTCGATGCAGGTCTTGCTCTCGGCTTCGTCGTATTCGCCCCAAGTCACTGCACTCACCTTGGCGACGCCGATCTCGTCGGGGCGCGGACGACGCTCCTCGCAGCGGAAGCTCTTGCCGGCGTCGATGTGACGCACAAATCGACCAAAGCGAGTGTAGCGCCAACCGGGCGGAAGCTCGGCGAAACCTCCCAACTCTTCTGCCGGCACATCACTGTCGCCAAGGGATTCGAGTTGGGCGGGGTTTTGGGTGCGCCACTTGGCGGTGAGGTGGCCCTCGAAGCCTTGTTTAAGGAGCGACTGGCGATAGACGCCGAGTTGTCGCCGCGCCACGCGCAGACACTCCTCTCCGGCCTCCAACTCGCTGAACAACTCCTCGATCTTCGACACGATCCGCTTCTGCTCCGCCAGCGGAGGCAACGGAAAGGCGATCGCTTCAATGTCTCGCTTGGCGAGGCTCGGAATAGTGGTGCTCTTGTCGAGGGCCGCGAAATTGAAGCTGCGACAGAAGTAGTAGAGTAAGCGCGGGAGCAAGGCATCGCTGTTGAGCGGACAGAGGCCGAACGCTGTATCGACGTTCCAGAACCGTTCATTTACGAAGATGGGGCTGTTGATTGTGCCCTTGCGGCCAATCACGGTGGTGCCCGGCTCACAAAGATAGGAAGTCGCACGCCCAAAGGATCCGCCGCTGCCGTAGATTGGATACTCACCCTCCGGGTTCTCAACTTCCTTTTGATTCTTGCCGCTGACGACGCGAGCTACGGCATCGAATCGGCAGGATTCCCACTTTTCGGGTAGGGTTAGCTCACTCACGCCGTAAGCTCCTTGTTCAGTTCATCGATGAGACCGTCCATGCGTTCGCCGAAGAGTTCGTGCATGCGACCGAGGCCGCCGCGGGCGTCGAAGGGGGCGTAGTCGAGGTCGGACTTTTCCATTCGCAGCGAATCGATGACATGGTTGCGGATCAGCTCCAGCCACGCGGCTTGCTGGGCATTGAAGGGCGTGCCGGCGTTCGCGCGGAGTATCCAGTCGCGGTAATTGCGGCGCACGGTGTCGGCAAAGGGCGTTAGCTTGCGGTCGAGGCCGCAGGCGCGGCGAAGGAGGGCGACGAGCGCCGTCAACTCTGTGAGCGGGCGGGCATTGGCGGGCAGGGCGTCGAGGCGAGCGTAGGCGTCCCAGACGCGGAGGGGCGCAAGCCGCGGAGAGTTTTGCTTGAGGGCGGCGAGCACACCCTGGATCTGCGTGAGGGTGACTTCCTGCCGGCGCTGGGGCTGGCTGAAGTAGATCGTGAGGGCGTCGAGCCGGTCGCGGTGATCACGGCAGAAGGACTCGAAGTCGGCGACAAAGGCGTTGGCGCGGGTCTGCGCGTCGGCGTCCCAGCCGGCGTGGAGGAGCTGGTCCTGCGTGTCGTGGTCGATCGTCTGCATGTTCTCGGTGCAGAAGGCGACAATCTGGGTGACGACGGCGCCGGTGAGCGCGGCGCGGGCGGCGGCGACCAACTGCTGCTGGGCCTTTTCGCGCGCGGTGTCGCCGGGATCGGCGGCGGGCGGCACGCCGGCGAGGCTGCGGGCCTGTTGTTCGATGGCCTCGCCGTCGATGGCGTGGAAGAGGGCTTTCACGACCTGGCCGACAGTGGTGCCACCCATTTTTTCGGCGAGGGCGTGCTTTTGCAGCGGGGTGAGCTGGCGTTCGATGCGGGCAAGGCGGCCGGCGAGGGAGGAGACGGTGTCGGCGTCGGTCGCCCCCATGACGACCTCCATCGCGAGGTCTTTGAATGGCACCGTGGGACGCGTGATGGGCGCACGGCTGTCGGTCTTGAGGGACTTGGTGACGCCGATGGCGTCGACGATGACGTAGTGGGTCTTGGCGGACTTGGCGGCCGAGGAGACCTTTTTCAGCGCGTCCTGATCCAGCGTGCGCGTGCCGCGGCCCTTCATCTGCTCGAAGTAGCCTTTCGACTTTACGTCGCGCATGAAGAGGAGGCACTCCAGCGGCTTCACGTCGGTGCCGGTCGCGATCATGTCGACAGTGACCGCGATGCGCGGGTGGTAGCCGTTGCGGAACTGGGAGAGGACGGACTTGGGGTCCTCCTCGTTTTTGTAGGTGACCTTCTTGCAGAAGGCGTTGCCCTCTCCGAACTCCTCGCGGACGATCTGGATGATGTCGTCGGCATGGGAGTCGGTCTTGGCGAAGACGAGGGTCTTGGGCACCTCGAAGGCCCCGGCGGCGTCGGTGCGATCGGGAAAAATATCCGTGAGCTTGTCCCGGAAGGCGCGGATGACGGTGCGGATCTGCGAGGGGTTGACGATATCGCGGTCGATCTTCGCGGCGGAGTAGGCCTCGTCCTCGTCCAGCTGCTGCCAGCGCTTGGCGCGGGTGAGTTTCTCGCGTTTCTCGACAAGGCCCTTGAGCACGACTCCGCCCTGGGCGGAAACCTCGGTCTCGATGGTGTAAATCTCGCCCTGGACGTTCACCCCGTCGGCCACGGCGTCCTCGTGGGTGTATTCCGAGACGACATTGTGGTGGAAGAAACTGTAGGTGCGGGCATCCGGCGTGGCGGTGAGGCCGACGAGGAAGGCGTCGAAGTAGTCGAGGACCTGGCGCCAGAGATTGTAGATCGAGCGATGGCACTCATCGATGATGATGAGATCGAAGAACTCGGGCGGGATCTTCTCGCTGTAGGCGACGGGGAGCGGGGCGCGCCTGCTGTCGGAGCGCTCACCGGGATTCTCGTCCTCGGCGGAGGCGTCGAGCTCCTGACCTTGGAGGATGGAATACATCCGCTGGATCGTCGAGATGCAGACCTGGGCGTCGGCCGGGACGTGGGAGGACGCGAGCCGGCTGACGGTGTAGAGCTCGGTGAACTTGCGGTTGTCGTCGGTCGGGGTGAACGCGAGAAACTCCTGCTCGGCCTGTTCACCGAGATTGCGCGTATCGACGAGGAAGAGGACGCGGCGGACGCGGGCGTGCTTCAGCAGGCGGTAGATCGACGTGATGGCGGTGAAGGTCTTGCCCGCGCCGGTGGCCATCTGGATGAGGGCCCGCGGCCTGGCGGCCTTGAGCGAAACGTCGAGGTTGGTAACGGCCTCGATCTGGCAGTCGCGCAGCCCGCTGGGGTCAAGGGCGGGAAGGTCCTGCAGGCGCGCGCGGAGCGAACGACCTGCCGCAAGGGATAGGCGAAGGTTCTCGGGCCGATGGAAGGAGAATACCTCGCGGGAGCGCGGCTTGGGGTCGCGCTGGTCGGTGAAGCGGGTGAGGACGCCGGTGGCCTCGTAGAGGAAGGGCAGTGGGATGCCGGTGGACTGGACCCATTTCAGCTTCGCGGCGGCGTATTCAGCGGTCTGGTCCTCGATGGCGGTGATGGTGTGGCCCAGCGACTCCTTTTTGGCCTCAATGACGCCAACCGGCTGGCCATCGAGGAAGAGGACATAGTCGGCCGGGCCGGTGTCGGTGGAGTATTCGCGAACTGCCTGACCCTCCTTTTCCCGGAAATTGATGGCGGATTTGGACTGAACAGCCCAACCGGCGGCGCGCAGCTGCGCGTCAATCGCGTCGCGGGCGATCTGCTCGGGAGTCTGGTTGGGGGAGCCGGCCATGCGGGTAGGGATGACAGCCGAGGAACTGACGAGCGGCAAGCCTGCACCGGTGATGCGAAGCGACTGAGATTCCGCCGGAAGTCGCCGGCGGGCGCTGCCCGAAGCAAGGCGAATGAGAATGCTCTCTGCGCCAGGAGGTAGGTGCGGCACTGGGTGCGTGCAACGTGTTCGCTTAAGTTGTTCAGCAAAAAGCCCTCCCCAGCAGCGGGAGAATTTTTCGTTTAACGAGTTACGAAAGCATGTGCGTTATCGGGATTGCCCAGACATTCACGGACGTGAGGGCGGCGAATCTGCTGCAATCAAGATTCCAGCCACATTCACAAGCAGCCGGAATGCCTGTAAAGAGCAGGTCCTGCCTCGGCGGCGGCTCGTCGCGCTGCCATGCGCTCAGCTACCGGCTGACTTCATGCAGCCGCGGCTCGCCAGGCCCAGCTAGAAAATTCACCCGGTCTGCCGGCGAATTGGCTGATTTGGTGTGAATTTCGGACCGACTGAGCCGATGGATGACGCAGACGCAGTCAGTGTGCTGCGCCTCCTACTTGCGAAATCCCCTATGAACAAGCCTCTCGTTCACTTCTGTACCTTGATCTTGACGTTGGCTCTGGCTGCCACGGCGGCGGCCGCGCTTTCGACCAAAGAATTTGCCGTCGCCATCAACCAAGCTGGCCGGCAACGGATGCTGAGTCAAAAAATGAGCAAGGAATTCACGCTCATTTGCCTCCAGCTTGATGCGGCCGGCAATCGGGCCGAGATGGTCAAGACCATCAAGCTTTTCGACTCCACCCTGGTGCGATTGCAGCAGGGCGATGCCGACGTCAGCGTGCCGGCTCCGCCGACGCCCGAAATCGCCGCGCAGCTAACCACGGTCAAATCGATCTGGGCTCCCTTCCGGGCGGCGATCGAGCGGGCGCTCACCTCTGAGGCCGTCCCCCGCACGACCATGCAGTTTGTGGCACAGGAAAGCGTCCACCTCGTGGGGGAAATGGACAAGGCGGTGACCCTCTATGAGAAGGCCTGCGCGGCGGCCGGTTTTCAGGGCACCGGCGCCGTGGTCAATGTCGCCGGCCGCCAGCGCATGCTGTCGCAGCGAATGAGCAAGGATATCTTTCTGCTCGCCCTCGGGGTCGATGCAGAGGGCACCCGGGCTGATCTGAAAAAGATGCGTGATCTTTTCGAGCGTTCCCTCAAGGGGCTGATGGATGGCGATGCCACCATGAATCTGCCGCCCACCACCAATAAGACAATCCGGACCCAGTTGGCCAGCGCGGCGGAAATTTGGAGCCATTTCGCTGGCAAGGTTGACCGGGTGCTGGCGACGCCGGCGGCACCCGCTCCCGACTTGCTCTCGGAGATTGCGGAATTGAATCCCCGATTGCTCGCCGAGTGCCAAAAGGTGGTCGGCAGTTACGAGACCGCAACCTATTGACCGGGCTCCTATGCTCCCACGCAAACTCCGGATTTCCGGCCGGCTCCTGTGCATCCAGGCGGTGGTCATGATCGCCGGGGCGGGGATCGGACTACTGGCCAGCCGGAGCTTGTCCCGTGTTAGCGGAGCCACCGCGGCGGTATACGAACGCGGCTTGCGTCCAGTGCGCGGGATACTGATGTTGCGCGGGCAGGTGGCGGAAAGCCGCGCCCTGCTGAACGCCTTGCTATCCGAACCGGTCGAG
Organism: uncultured Opitutaceae bacterium; assembly: GCA_903885525.1. Taxonomy (GTDB): domain Bacteria; phylum Verrucomicrobiota; class Verrucomicrobiia; order Opitutales; family Opitutaceae; genus Didemnitutus. The sequence continues at coordinate 802 of CAISJA010000407.1, read as the reverse complement.
GCCAAGCAAAAAGAGCTGCACGGGCAGATCGCCCGATGGGGTGCCCAGGCCGATGCCACACTGACGGAACTGTTGGCGCTTGGCCAATGGCAGGACGACGAGCAGGCGCGGCTCGCCGAGATCCGGACGGAGTGGCAGAAATACCAGGAGATCCGCGAAAAGAAAGTCGTGCCCTTCGTCTCCGATGGAGATGCCGACAGTGCCCGCGCGGTGGCACGCGGTCCGCTGAATGCCAGCTACGTGACCCTCTGCGACCAGATTGTGGGACTGATGGAAATGTTCGATGGGCGGGCGAGGGGAACCGTGACGATGGCGGAGCAAAGCGCCGGCACAGCCCGGCACCAGTTGGTGTTTTCCGGCCTCCTGACGCTCGGGCTCGTGGCGGCTCTGATCATGATGATTTCGCGGAGCATTTGCCGGCCCATCGGCCAAGTGGCCAACATCTTGGCGGAAAATGTGGGAAAAGCCACCAAGGCCTCGCGCGTATTTCAGGATTCGAGCCAGGCTCTGGCGGAAGGCGCGAGCGAACAGGCCGCCAGCATTGAGGAAATCAGCGCTTCCCTCGAAGAGATGGCTGGCCGCACCTCGGAAAATTTCGCCCACGCCAAGGAAGCCAATAAATTTGCGCACGAAACCCACGCGGCCGCGGAACGCGGGGCTGAGGGCATGAAACAGATGGGCGAGGCGATGAACGCCATCCAGGCGTCGGGCGACGACATTGCCAAAATCAGAGCCGTCCCACAGCTACGGCTGAACTGAGCGAAGAAAGTGGCTCGGTTGAATGATTTTCATCTGCCACTAG
>CAISJA010000406.1 GCA_903885525.1 uncultured Opitutaceae bacterium | reverse complement strand
GGCGACCATTTTGCTGGAAGGCGAGACCGGCACCGGCAAGGAACTCATCGCCCAGGCGATCCACCAGGCCAGCCCGCGGGCCCGGGCGCCCTTCGTGCCCGTGCATTGCGCGGCGCTCCCCGCCGCGCTGCTCGAGAGCGAGCTGTTCGGCCACGAGCGCGGGGCCTTCACCGGGGCGACCGAGCGGCGCATCGGCCGGTTCGAGGCGGCGGACGACGGCACGGTGTTTCTGGATGAAATCGGCGAGATCGGTCCGGAAATTCAGGTGAAGCTCCTCCGGTTCATGGAAACCAAAAGCTTTGAGCGCATCGGCAGCACCAAGACCCTGACGGTGGATGTGCGGCTGGTGGCCGCGACCAACCGCAACCTCGAGCAGATGGTGAAGGAGGGAAAATTCCGCGAGGACCTGTTTTTCCGGCTCAATGTCGTGCGGCTCACGACCCCGCCGCTGCGCGACCGGCCGGAGGACATTCCGATGCTGCTCCAACACTTCATCGCGCAATTCGCCCAGGAAAACGGCTTCGAGCCGATCGTCGTTGAACCCGGCGCCCTGCGCTACCTCCAGGCCTACCCGTGGCCGGGCAACATCCGCGAGCTGCGGAATTTCGCCGAAAACACCGTGGTGATGCGACGCGACGGTCCGCTGACTGAATTCGGCCTCGATCCGAAATTTCGCGGCGAGGCCGGAATCGGGGCGGCCTTCGCCCCCGCCGCCACTGCCAATCCGCTCTCGGTGGAGGAAAATGGCAAGCGGCTCCTCCGCGAGGCCCTGCTCAAGGCCCACGGCAACCGCACCCAGGCGGCCGGGCTGATGGGCATTTCGCGCCGCACCCTCCACCGCAAGATCGCCCAATGGCCCGAACTCGACGTGATGGACCGGTAACCCGTCGCCCGCGGGAGTAGGGCGGCAAACGGCTCCACCCTCCCCCGCCGGTCCAGCCACGCCCACCCTGCGAAAAAACCCGGAGAGCCGGCCTGACTCCCTTGGTGCCGCGCCGCGGGCCGGCAGATTCCAGGAGCGAGGATGGTGCGCCGGCCCGGCCTCCGATTTCCGTTCGACAGTCCTGCCCGCCGCCCGCTAGCCTGCGGCCAGCGCCATGTCCCTCTCCACGCCTGCCCGCCTCTTTGAGACCGCCACCGGGCCCGAGGTCAGCGTAGGGGGCCGCCACTATCTGCATTTCGGCGGGACCGGTTACCTGGATATTCAACGCCGGTCGGAACTCGTCGCGGCCGCCGATCAGGCCCTGCGGCAATATGGGCTGCATCCGGCCACTTCGCGCCTGGGCTTCGGCGACAGCCCGCCCCTGCTGGCGGCCGAGGCCGAAGCCGCCCAGTTCTTCGGCACCGAGGCGGCCTGGCTGCTCCCCAGCGGCTGGTTGGGCCCGGCGGTTCTCCTCGAGGCGCAGCACCGTCCGACCGACCGGCTCTACCTCGACCACGATGCGCACTTTGCCCTGCGGGACGCGGCCCGCCTCACCGGTCGGCCCTGCCACTATTTCGCTCATCGGGAGGCGGAGAGCCTCCGGGAGCTGATCCGCTCGACCTTGGCACCGGGCGAACGTCCGGTCGTGCTGACGGATGGGGTCTTTGCCGTCCACGGGCGCATCGCCCCCCTGCGCGCCTACGCCGGCGTGCTGGCGGGCTACGCTGAGGCGCTGCTGGTGGTGGACGATGCGCATGGCTTTGGGGTGCTCGGCTCCCAGGGGCACGGCACCGCCGAACATCTGGCCCTCGGGGCGCAGCCCGGCCTGCTCGTGGCGGGCACCGCCAGCAAGGCGTTGGGCGGTTACGGCGGCCTGCTTACCGGACCGGCCGGGGAGATCGCCCGCCTGCAGGCCGGGTCATCCGTGTTTGCCGGCTCCACCCCGCCACCGGCCCCCGTGGCGGCGGCGACGGCCGCCGCCCTGCGCATCGCCCGGCTCGAACCCGGGCTGCGCACCCGGCTCGCCGACAACATCGCCGCGTTGCGCCGCGGCCTGCGCGGCCTGGGCCTGGCCGTGGAAGACCTGCCGACACCGATGATCCCCTTGGTGCTGCCCGACGGGGCCGCCATGCAGCGGCTGCACGAGGCGTTGCGGGGGGACGGCGTGCTCGTGCCCTACCTGCCGCGCTACACCGGACTCGGCCCGCACGGCGCCCTCCGCCTCGCCGTCCTCGCCACCCACGGTCCGGAGCAGATCGGGCGCCTCCTCGCCTCGCTCCAGCGTCATCTCTGAACCGTTTCCCGCCGTTTTATGGAATTGATCCTCCACGTCGTGGCCCTGCGGCTGCGGCACACTTTCACGATCGCCCACGGCACGCCCGACGTGCAGTACAACCTGATCGTGGAGCGGCGGGAGTATCCGGATTTTCCGGTCTACAAGATCAAGCTCGGCACGCCCGACGACCGGGCGATCGTCCGGGCGCGGCGGGCCGTCACCTCCGCCACCTTCCGCGTCGATGCCCAGCAGGCTCATGTCACCCGCGCCCAGAGCAGCTTGAGGTAGCGGCTTTCCGGACAGTTCGAAAACACCGGGTGGTCGATGCCTGGCCCGGTGCGGTCGAAGATCTGCAGCCGGCGATGGAGACGGTGGACGCCCTTGATCACGCACTCCTCGAAGGTTTCGAGCGAAACGAGCCCGGAGCAGGAGCAGGTCACCAGCAGGCCGCCGGGCTTCACCAGGCCGGCGGCGATGGTGTTCAGATCGGCGTATCTCCGCATCCCCTCGGCGGCGCCGGCGGGTTCGCGGGTCAGGACAAACTTCGGCGGGTCGCAGAGCACGGCGTCGAATTTCTCCCCGTTTTTCTGCATCTGCCGCGCATAGGCAAAGGCGTCGGCATGCACCCACTGGAGCTTATGCGGCGAAATCTGGTTGAGGTT
>CAISJA010000405.1 GCA_903885525.1 uncultured Opitutaceae bacterium | reverse complement strand
GTAAACAGGCGGTTGCGGGTTCGAATCCAGTCACCGGCTCCATTTCTTCTCCCGTCGGTGCCTCCTCTCCGCCCTGCGCTCCAGTCACAACTTTGTTGCCCGATGGTGTAATGGTAGCACAAACGACTCTGACTCGTTTTGTCTAGGTTCGAGTCCTAGTCGGGCAGCCAATGGTTTTTCGGTCGCCCTCTGAATAGCGCATTGACAGGCGAAACCAGTTGCCCGAAACAACCTTCGTACGATTCCCCCGTTGTCATCGCCATCCCAGATTGCCTCCCCCGCCCGGCTCTTCTCCGCAAAGAGCGGCCCGCTTGGCGCACAAGTTGCTTAGGTGCGCGTTCCCGCCCCCCGCCTGATCTTAATCGTCCCATTCCCGTTCCCTTCCAACCATCCATAACCTCAGCTCTATGATTACTGCAACTATGCCCCTGGCGTTTCTGATGAACCAGACTCCGATGGAGTTGTTCAAGCACGGCGGCCCCATCATGTGGCCCATCCTGCTGGTCTCGTTCCTGATGATCACCGTCGCCGTCGAGCGCGTCCTCTTCATCGTCCGGGAGAATTCCCGCCGCCAGCCCGAGGTTGTGGAGAAGATGTTGGAGAAGGTGGAGCAGGGCGACACCGAGGGGGCCGTCGCACTGGGCAATAAGTCCAACGACTTCGTCGCCCGCATTCTGGTTTATGCCCTCACCCACAAGGAGCACTCCCTCGGCAACGCCTTCACCCGCGCCGCCAACCAGGAGCTGCAACGCTATCAACAGGGTCTGCCTACGCTGGACACCTGCATCACCGCCGCCCCGCTCCTCGGCCTGCTCGGCACGGTCACCGGCATGATGGGCACCTTCGGCGCCCTCGGCGGCGGCGATATCGGTGCGGCCGCCGGCAAGATCACCGGCGGTGTAGCCGAGGCGCTCATCGCCACGATGTGCGGTCTGGCCATCGCGGTCACCGGCCTGCTGCCCTTCAACTATATGAATTCCCGCGTCGACGAAGCGAAGCATGAAGTCGAGGACGCTTCCAACTCCCTCGAAATCATCGTCCGGAAATCAGAGGGCGCGGCCAGCCACTGAGCGGGCCCGGCCCCCTGTCTCCCCTTTTGTCCGAACAACCTTAACTCCTTTTCCCTATGCACGGTGGAGGCGGCGGCTCAAGCCCCGGCGGCGCCAAGCGGGCTCGTATCGAGATCATCCCGCTGATCGACGTCATCTTCTTCCTGTTGGCGACCTTCGTGCTGTTCACGCTGTCGCTCAACAAGTCCAACGGCCTGAACGTGCAATTGCCCGTCTCAACCACGAGCAAGCCGCGCGACCCGGCCGGGACCGTGACGATCTCCGTCACCGCCGAGGGCACACTGGCTTGGAACAAGGATCCGGTCACGCTCGATGAATTCATCGGGCGGCTGACCCAATACCACATGCAGGAACCGGACGGACGCATCCTGATCAACGGCGATGAGCGGGCGTTTTTCGCCCAGGCCATCTATGTGTTCGACCAGGCGCGCCGCGCCGGCTTCACCAAGGTCTACATCGAAACCCGCGTGCGGCCCAATTAGCTCCCAAGGATTTCCTCTTTGCTCCGTTAACCATTTACGCATCCCCCTCCCTTCATGGAAGGCAACAAAGTCAAACTCCAGGTCCGCAAGAAGGCGCGCATCGAGATCATCCCGCTGATCGACGTCATCTTCTTCCTGCTCGCCACCTTCGTCCTCTTCACCCTCTCGCTGAACCGCATCCAGTCGGTGGACGTGAATCTGCCGGTGGCCACCCCGCCGAATCCGAACCAGCCCAAGGGAGACGAGCCGGTGATCATCCAGGTCTCCGCCGAAGGCTCGCTCTTCTGGAACCGCGAGCCCATCGAAATGGCCGATCTTCCCGCCCGCATCGCCACCTACAAGGCCCAGAACCAGGACCCGAAAATCATGCTCGCCGGCGACGAAAAAGCCCGCTTCGGCGCGACCGTCGCCGTCCTCGACAAGATTCGTGAGGCCAATATCGAGAAATTTTCCGTGGAAACCACCACCCGCGGCACCGGCAAATAACGATACCCGCCATGCGCAAAGATCTTCTCGTCGGCATCATTTTTTCCCTGCTCATCCACACCTTCATCCTGAAGGGTGAGGACATGTACGCCTACCTCTTCTCCGGCCAACGGCAGGTCGTCAAAAAGGCGAAACAGGAGGAGGAACAGATCGTCAAAATGGAGCTTCCTCCGATCGAACCGGACAAGGAGGACGAAGTGCAGGAATTGAACGATGAGCCCATCGTCAACCAGATGGCGCCCCCGAGCCTGGTCGATATGCCCACGGTGGCCTCCGTCGACGCCTTCACCCAGCCGATCCAGCCGCCGCCGCCGCCCGGCCTCCAG
>CAISJA010000404.1 GCA_903885525.1 uncultured Opitutaceae bacterium | reverse complement strand
CCGGGGCTGTTCACCCGGAGGACGATGGCCTTCACACTGTCGTCCTGGCGGAGCGCGCGGATCTGCCGCGCGACTTTTTCGCCCCAGAGATATTCGGCATCGTTGCCATTGCCATCGACGATTTCACCCTCGGCATAAAAAATGGCGACCTTGCCCCTGCCGCCGCCAAGCTCGAGGTGCCCGGCATCGGTCCGGCGGGCCGTGGCGCCGTCGCCTGAAACCAGTTTGGCATACTCCCGCAGTTCGATCTGCTTGAAGGGTTGCGAGGAGCCCTGGCGGCCGGTCGCGGCTTTGAGTTCATCCAGGACCACGTCGTAGTAGGCCCGCCGGTCGATCAGCTTGTACTGCTGCGCCGCCTCGGGGCGGAGGAGGCCCTCGCTGTCCACCGCCTGCTGGAGGGAGCCGGCGGACAGATGGCGTGACTGCTCGATGTCGCTCACAAGCCCGGACCAGACATCGTCCAGGAGCTTCTGAGTCTGCTCGCGGCTCTCCGGGCTCATTTCCTTGCGGAGAAAGGGCTCGACCGCGCTCTTGTACTTGCCGACGCGCGTCACCTGCACACCGATGCCGAACTTCTCGAACATCCCGGTAAAGAACATGGGGCGGGATCCGAGGCCGGGCAGCACGATGGCCCCGAAGGGGTCGAGGATCACCTCGGAAGCGGCCGAGGCGAGGTAGTAGTCGCGGGTGTTGGCAAAGGTCAGGTAGGCCTTGACCGGCTTGCCCGAGGCCTTGAACGCCAACAGCGCCTCCCGCACCTCCTTGAGGGTGCCGAAGCCCGAACCATAGCCGAGCGGCTGCATCTGGCCGCGGACATAGAGGCCGGCGATGTCGGGGTCGGCCGCCGCGGCCTGGAGGGCACGGGTGACGGCGCGCAGCTGGAGCACATGCGGGGAGTTGCCGCCGAAGGCTTCGGACAACTCAGCCAGCCCTTCCATTTGCTCCGGCTTGTCCTGGATGTTGCCAGAGAGGTCGAAGACCAGATAGGAGCCCTGCTGCACCGCCACATGCTTCTCGCCCTTGGCCGCGCCGATCGCGGCGACGAGCAGGAGGAGGAGCAGCAGGCCGCCGCCGCAGAATATCACCAGGGCGAGCAGGGAGGCAAAAAACGAGGAGAAGAAATTCTTCATGCGCCCAGCCTACGGCCGCCGCCGCGCCCGGCCAGCGAAACATTCCGCACGGCCCACGGCCCGGATAAGTGGATGTCCGGCTAGTTGAGCGGAGCCGCCCGGGAGGCCATTTCCCTGTCTGGACTTTGCCGCGGGCTGGGATCAGCGTGCCTCCACTCGCCGATGAGTGAAAACCACGCATTGCTGACCACGAACCGCAAGGCCCTGACCATCAATCTGGACGGCCACCACTATGGCACCATCGCCGAGATCGGCGCCGGCCAGGAGGTGTCGCGCGTCTTCTTCCAGGCCGGCGGCGCCTCGGGCTCCATCGCCAAGACCATGTCCGCCTATGACATGACCTTCAGCGACTCCATCTATGGCAAGGCCCCGCGCTACGTGTCGCGGGAACGCCTACAGACCATGCTGGAGCACGAGTACAGCCTGCTCCAGGAACGCCTCTCCGACCAGCGCGGCGACCGCACCCGCTTTTTTGTCTTCGCCGACACCGTCGCCACCACCAGCGCGCGCGGACGGGCGGCCGACGGGCACGGCTGGCTGGGCATCCGGTTCCAGGTCAATCCGCAGGAGGAGCCGAACGACATCATCATCCACGTCCGCATGTGGGACCGGAAAAACGTGCCGCAGCAGGAGGCGGTCGGCATCGTCGGCGTCAACCTGATCTACGCGGCGTTCCACTACCCCGCCGACCCGGAAAAATTCATCCTCTCGCTGGTCGACAACGTCGGCACCGACCGCATCGAAGTCGACATGCTGAAGTTCTCCGGTCCGTCCTTCGCCCGCCTCGACAACCGCCTGCTCTCCCTCAATCTGGTGAAGCACGGCCTGACCAACGCCGTGCTCTTCGCGCCCACCGGCGATGTCCTGCAGGCCTCGGAATTTCTCTACAACCGCCCCGTGATGGTGGAGCGCGGCAGGTTCCGGCCCGTCACCCACGTCAATGTCGATATCCTCAACTGCGCCTCCGCCCAGTTCCTCCAGGAACCCATGGTCCGGGGCAAGGATGTCGTCATCGTGATGGAAATCACGATGCACAACCTTCTCTCCGAGGGCTCGCTCGATCCCGCCGACTTCCTCTCCCGGGTTGACATGCTCGGGCATATCGGTTTTGCGGTGCTGATCTCCAATTTCCCCGAGTTCTACCGGCTCGTCGCCTATTTCCGCCGCTACACCAAGGAGATGATCGGCATCGCCATGAGCATCACAACCCTGAGCGAGGTGTTCACCGAGAAATACTACGAAAACCTCGAGGGCGGCATCCTCGAATCCATGGGCCGCATGTTCCGCCATGCCGTGAAACTGTACGCCTACCCCCGCCGGCAGCCCCCCGCGACCGTCGCGGGCCCGCCGGCAGCCTACCCCGCCCTGGCGGCCCCCGGCGAACTGATCACGGCCGCCAACTTCCAGGTCGCCGACAACCTGCGCCACCTCTACGCGCACCTCCGCGAAAACCGGGCCATCGTCTGCATCGTCGGTTTCCGCGCAGAATACCTGGACATCTATTCCCACGACGCGCTGGCGCTCCTCCGGCGCAACGATCCCGGCTGGGAGGCCATGGTCCCGGCCAAGGTCGCCCAGTTCATCAAGGCCCATCGCCTCCTCGGCTACGCCCCGCCGGATGCTGCATCCGGATCCTCCGGCTCTCCGGCCTGAGGGTGAGTCTGCCACCATGCCCGCGCGCTCCGGCCACCTCGCCGCCCTCCGCCCCTGGTTCACTTTCCCGGCCCGGTGGGTGACCGTGCCCGGCGTGGCCGCACTCGGGGTCTACTGCTGGCATCTCTGGCCGGAGTGGATTCGCAATCCTGACCTCTCCCACGGCATTTTCACACCGCTGGCTTTTTTCCTCCTGCTGGCCGAAAGCCGCTCCGGCGGCGGGGCCAGCCGGTATCCGACCGGCAGCGGCACCGGTCGCCTGGCGCTGCTGGCGGGAGT
>CAISJA010000403.1 GCA_903885525.1 uncultured Opitutaceae bacterium | reverse complement strand
TTCATCGCGGCGGCGCTGACAGATTGGTTTGACGGCATGGTGGCGCGCGCCCGGGGGGAGGTGTCGTCGTTCGGCCGGTTCATGGATGCGGTGATCGACAAGGTGATGGTCATCGGCCTGATGATCGCCCTGCTGGTGGGCAATTATTTCATGGGATACGAGAACCAGGCCCTGGCGCTCCTGTTGTGCATTTTGGGACGGGAGTTCGCCATTTCGGGCATGCGCATGGCGGCGGCCATGAAGGGGCGGGTCATCGAGGCGGACCGGAGCGGGAAGGTGAAGACCTTTGTGCAGCTCAATGCCATCGGCTGGTTGATGGGGGCCCGTATGCTGGCGCAGGACTACGGCTATCTCTTCCCGCCGGAACGGGGATGGATCATCCCGGCGGTCCAGGTGTTGGGAATGGGGCTCTACGTCCTCGCCTCCATCCTGACGGTCACCTCGGGAGTCTCCTATTTCCGGCGCCACGGCTATGTGGTGCTGGAGTAACGATGGACCTGCCTGAACCGCGCTGGCCGCGCCGGCTGTCGCCCCGCTTGGTGCAGGCGGTGGCCACGCTCGGACCGTTGGGGCGCCGCCTGCCCGCGCCGGGCACCTGGGGCTCCGCCGCCGGTCTGCTCTACACCTTTGTCTTCTTCCGTTTCCTGGGCTGGGGCGAGACCCTGGTCATCACCCTGCTGCTCTGCTACGTGGGCGTGGGCTTCACGGGCGAAGCGGCGCGGCTGATGGGCCGCACCGATCCCGGCGAGGTGAATCTGGATGAATTTCTCGTCATGCCGCTGGTCTTCCTCGGGGCGCATCCCGGGTCGGCCGGCGTCTGGCCGGCCTGGGTGACTCCCGTGCTGGGCTTCGCGCTCTTCCGCGGCTTCGACATCCTGAAACCCCTCGGCATCCACGGACTGCAGCGCTGGCCGGGCGGGTGGGGGATCATGGTAGACGACGTGGTCGCCGCCCTCTACTCCTGCCTAGCCCTGCACCTGCTTGCGCTGGCCTGGCGGCACTGGCACTGAGCCGGGCGGGTTAACGCTGGAAATCGAAGGCGCTGCGGAGGCGATCGACCGCTTGGCTGAAGGTCACGTCGGCCTGGAGACGGGTGCTGGTGCCGAATTCCGTGCCGTCGGGTCCCCACACCGCCCGGGCACCGAGGCCGACGATCCACTGGGTCTTGCCGTGGAAGGTGTAGCGCTTCGGCACATACCAGAGCACGCTGGGACGGATGGTAAGATAATGCTCCGCGCGGCCTCCGCCGATGACGGCGGTGGTCTGGCCGGTGGTTTGCAGAGTCCATTTCAGCTGCCCCAAGTCGTATACGATGCCGGTGTTGAGGGCGAGCGAGTGATGGTGGGGCTCGTTGCGGCCGAAGGCGCCGGCGGTGCCGGCGGAGGTCACGAAGTCGAGGTTGGCACCGGCAAAGGTGGTGAGCCGGGGCCGCCGGGGGGAGTGATGTTGCAGGATGAAATAGGGGGAGAAATGATTGTGCCCGTCCGTGAAGTCCGCCGGCGGATGGCCGACGGGCAGATCCGTATTCAGTCCCACGCTGGTGGCAAAGTCGGGCCGGAGGAATTCGCGGAAGAGGTACTTGCCCCCGAGGTGGAGTTCGCTGATCCCGAAGTGCGACGGTCCGCGCCGGAAACCATGGGTGCCGAAGGCGTCGGCGTCGGCGCGGAACTGGAGAAAATCGGTGCAGGACCACTCGACGCCGGTGGAGATATCGAGGTAGCTCCGGTGCAGCAGGTCGCCGAAATGCGGATCAAAGTGCAGCCGGAAGGTGCCGGGCGGTGGCAGCTGCGGCAGGTCGATGTCGAACAGGCCGGTGATGCGGGAAAGGATTGTGGCCGGCACCGCGCCTGGCGGCGGCCGGGGAGCGTCGGCGGTCCCGGCCGCTGCCGCAACGGCCGGCGCGGTCTGCGCCCCGAGGGAGAGCGTCAGGGCGAGGACGGCGAGGCAGGGGAAGAATCGGCGGGCGCGCATCACGGCAGAGGTTGCAGGCTGTCCAGCGGGATGCGCACGAGCAAACCCTGCTGGAGCACGTCCA
>CAISJA010000402.1 GCA_903885525.1 uncultured Opitutaceae bacterium | reverse complement strand
GCGGCGGCGGAGACGGAGGCCCGCTCCCGCACGCTGGTCGCCGGGGCGGGCCTCGCGCTCGTCTCCCTGCGCCGGATCGACCCCTCCCTCGAAGACGTGTTCGTCGCCGTCCTTTCCGACCGGAATCCGCCCTCATGATCGCCGTCGTCCTCATCCTCGCGCTGCTCGCCCTGCTCGTCGCCACCGAGCCGGACCACGGTTGAGCGCCCCGCCCGCCATGAGCCCGCCACCTGCCCCCGACCGTGAGATCGTCGTCGAGGTAAAAAATCTGGAAAAACGCTTCGGCCGTTTCCAAGCCGTGGCCGGCCTCTCGTTCGCCGTGCGCCGCGGCGAGATCTTCGGCTTCCTCGGGCCCAACGGCGCGGGCAAGTCCACCACCATCCGGATGCTCTGCGGCCTGCTCGCGCCCACCGGCGGCAACGGCCGGGTCGCCGGCTTCGACCTCGCGCGCGAGCCGGAACGGATCAAGACCCGCATCGGCTACATGAGCCAGCGCTTCTCGCTCTATGACGAGCTGACGGTCGAGGAGAACATCGACTTCTACAGCGGCATCTACTGCCTGCCCAAGGCCAGGCGCCTCGTGCGCAAGGACTGGGTGCTGGCCATGGCCGGCCTGCAGGACCACCGCCGCACCCGCACCGCCGCCCTGTCCGGCGGGTGGAAGCAGCGCCTCGCCCTCGGCTGCGCCGTGCTGCACGAGCCACCGATCCTCTTCCTCGACGAACCGACCTCCGGCGTGGACCCCAACAGCCGCCGCCAGTTTTGGGATCTGATCTACACCCTGTCCGGCCAGGGCGTCACGGTGTTCGTCACCACCCACTACATGGAGGAATCGGAGTACTGCGACCGGCTCGGCATCATCTACCGCGGCGGGCTGATCGCCCTCGGCACCCCGCGCGAACTCAAGACCGGGCACATGCCCGAGGCCGTGCTCGAAATCGAGTGCGACCGGCCCGACGACGCCATGCGGCTGCTCGAGCGACTGCCCGCGGTAAGGGAAGCCGCCCTCTTTGGCCAGGGCTTGCACGTCGTGGCTGCAGATCCCGCCGCCGCCGCCGTCGCCATCCGCGCCGCGCTCGCCGCCGGCGGCTGCCGCCTCGTCCGGCTGGAGCGCATCACCCCGACCCTGGAGGATGTGTTCGTCTCGCTGATCGAGGCGCACGACCGCGCGGCCGGCGCCCAACCGGAGGTGGCCCGATGAATCTCCGCCGCCTCGGAGCCGTCGCCCGCAAGGAGTCGCTGCACATCCGCCGCGACCCGCGCAGCCTCATCCTCGCCGTGGGCATCCCCATGCTCATGCTCCTGATGTTCGGCTACGCGCTCACCCTCGACGTCGACCGCGTGCCGTTCGTCGTCTGGGACCAGGGCCACACCGCCGCCAGCCGCGATTTCATCGCCCGGTTCACCGCCACCCGCTACTTCGCCTTCCGCGGCCCGGCCGACAGCTCTGCCGCCATCGGACGGGCCATCGACACTCGCGCCGCCCTGCTCGCCCTCGTGCTGCCGCCGGATTTCGGCCCCCGGCTCGCCGCCGGCCGCCCCGCTGCCGTCCAGGCCATCGTCGACGGGTCCGATTCCAACACCGCCGCCCTCGTGCTCGGCTACACGACCAGCATCGCCACCGCCTTCAACCAGGCCCTGCCGCTCGCCGCCGTGCGGCGCGCCACAGGCACCACCCCGGCCCCCGCGCTCGATCTGCGCGCCCGGGTCTGGTTCAACCCCGACCTCGAAAGCCGAAATTTCATCGTGCCCGGCATCCTGGCCGTGATCATGGGCCTGATCGCCGCCCTGCTCACCTCCCTCACCATCGCCCGGGAGTGGGAGTGCGGCACGATGGAGCAGTTGATCTCCACCCCGGTGAAACGGTCCGAGCTCATCCTCGGCAAGCTTCTGCCCTACACCGCCATCGGCCTCGCCAACCTCGCGGTCGCGGTGTTCATGGCCGTGTTCCTTTTTCAGGTGCCGCTGCGGGGCAGCGTCACCCTCCTCTTCACCCTCGGCATGCTCTTCGTCGTCGGCACCCTCGCCCAGGGCATCCTCATCAGCACCCTCGCCCGGCAGCAGCTCTTCGCCAGCCAGTTGGCGATGATCTCCACTTTCCTGCCGGCCTTTTTGCTTTCCGGCTTCGCCTTCGCCATCTCGAACATGCCGCTGGCCGTGCAGGCCATCACCGGCGTCGTGCCGGCCCGCTACTTCGTCGCCATTGCGAAGGGCATCTTCCTGCGCGGGGTCGGTCTCGCCACCCTCTGGCCCGAAGCCTTGTTCCTCGCCGTCTTCGCGACCCTCGTCACCGCCGCAGCCATCCGTCTCACCCGGAAAACCCTTTCCTGAAACCCGCCGCCCCCGCGCCCCTCCCGCCATGTGGCAACGCATCCTGACCATCCTGCGCAAGGAATTACGCTCGGTCCTCCGAGACCCGCGCATGCGCATGGTCATTCTCGGCATCCCGATCATCCAAACGCTGCTCTTCGGCTACGCGGTGTCGCTCGACGTCAAACACGTCAGGCTCGCCATCATCGACCGCGACGGCACGCCCGCCAGCCGGGCCTTGATCGCCCGCTTCACCGGCTCGGCCTACTTCGACGCCGTGCTGTGGACCCAAAATGAATCCGCCGCCCGCGCCCTCCTCGACTCCGCCCGCGCCGCCGCCATCCTCCAGATCAATTCCGGTTACGCCCGCGCCGTCCGCGCCGGACGCACCGCCGCCGTGCAATTGTCCGTCGACGGTTCCGACTCGAACACGGCGCGCTTCGTGGTCAACTACGCCGCCGCGATCGCCGCCGCGGCCGATGCCGAGCTGCTGCTCGACCGGCTCGACCGGCAGTCCGGCCCGGCCGCCGGGGTGGCCCGCGTCGAGCTGCAGCCGCGCGCCTGGTTCAACGCCGACCTCGAAAGCCGCAACTATTATGTCCCAGGCATCATCGCGCAGCTCGTGATGCTGATCGGCCTCATGCTCGCGAGCATGGCCATCGTGCGCGAGAAGGAGGTCGGCACCATCGAGCAGATCATGGTCACGCCGATCCGCCCGCTGGAATTCATCCTCGGGAAATGCGCCCCCTTCGTCGTCATCGGCTTCCTCAACACCGGACTCATCTCCCTCGTGGGGCTCTGCTGGTTCGAAATCCCGCTGCGCGGCAGCTTCGGGCTGCTCCTGCTCGGCACCGCCCTCTTCCTCATCAGCACGCTCGGCATCGGCCTCTTCATCTCGACCATCAGCCAGACGCAGCAGCAGGCGATGATGACGACTTTCTTCTTCTTTTTCCCGGCGATGCTGTTCTCCGGTTTCATCTTCCCCATCGCCAACATGCCGCCCGTGATCCAGTGGCTGAGCCTCCTCGATCCCCTGCGCTACATCCTCGTCATCATCCGCGGGGTGTTCCTCAAGGGCGTGGGCCTCGGGGTGCTCTGGACGCAGTTCGCCGCGCTCCTCGTCCTCGGCCTCGCCGTGATGACCTTCGCGATCAGCCGCTTTCACAAGACCCTGTCCTGACTCTCCGCCCTGCGCCCGCCCCGCACTCCCGCCTCGCCCGGCCCCTGTCGGCCCTTGCCGCCCTCCGCCTCCCCGCCGTCGGCTCAGCCCTTGCCCGGACCGGAGGGCAGCGTCGCGACGTGGACGGTCTGCGTCGGGTAAGCAAAACTCAGCCCGCGCGACTCCACCGCCTGCAAAAACTTCAGGTTCAGTTCCTCGCGCACCTCCATGTGTTTCACCCAGTCGGGATTGCGCGTGTAAAACACGATCTGGATGTTGAGGGTGGAATCGCCATAGGCGGCGAAAAACGCCTGCGCCGATTCCGCCTGTACACCCGGGTGGCCGCGCAGGATCGCGCGCAGCTCGGCCAGCAGGGCCTCCATCTGCGCCGGCGTGGTGTCGTAACTCAGCCCGAGCACCTGGTCGACCCGGCGCTGCGGCATGCGGGTGAAATTGGTGATCGCCTCGCTCGCGACCGACTTGTTCGGGATCACGATGAGGGTGCGCGCGGCCGTCCGGATCTTCGTCGAGCGGAGACCGATGTCCTCCACATTGCCTTCGGCCGCCCCGATCCTCACAAAATCACCCACCCGGAAGGGCTGGTCGACCACGACGACAAATGATCCGAAGAGATTGGCGATGGTGTCCTGCGCCGCCAAGGCGAAGGCCAGGCCGCCGATCCCGAGGGAGGTGATGAGCACCCCGATCTTGGCGCCCATGCTCTCGGCAATGATCACCAGCCCGGTGACGACCGCGAAGACCAGCAGCGTCTTTTTGATCAGCGGCATGAAGGTCGCCACCGTCATCTGCCGCTCGTGGGCCAGTTCCTCAAAGTGGTCCAGCAGCGCGCCGCCCGCCCGGATGAAGCCCCAGAGGATTACTCCCAAGATGGCGATGGTCGCGCCACCGTTGACCAACCGGTCCGCCTTTTCTGACAGCTGCAGCACGGTCAGCGCCGCGAAAATCCCCAGCACCATCACCAGGCTGGCGGCCGGGCGCTCTAGGGCGGGGAAAAGCTTGTCGTCGAGCGTGGTCTCCGTCTTCGCCGCCAGCTTTTTCAGGTAGTGGAAGATGATGTCAGTGATGACATGCCGCAGCAATACCGCCAGCAGGATGACGATGCCGCAGGCGATCCAGTGGAACAGCCCCTCGTCGATCCCCGGCGTGAAGTGGTGCAGCCAGTTGACAAACCGCTCCAGGACATCGGTCGCCTCGGTGGCGATGGCCGGGCGGGCGGGCGCCGGCACCGGCGCCGCGTCCGGCGCGGCGGCCGCGGCCTGGGCCCAGACGGAGGCGGATGGAAGAAACAGGAGGAGAAAGGCGGGGGAACGGAGAATCATGGCGGGAGCGGTTTTTTAGAATGCCCCCGCCATTAACTTGTCAAAGCGTTTGCAGGTCACGTCCAATCCGCCTTGCCGCGCCTCCGTCCGGTCCCGCACACTTCCCCCATGCCGCCCCTGTTCGCCCTTTTCAGCTCCCTGCCCTGGTGGGCTTGGACGGGCTTTCTCGCCTTCGTCGGCCTGATGCTGGCGCTGGATCTGGGTGTCTTCCACCGGCGTTCCCATGCGGTCACGGTGCGCGAGGCCTTGGCCTGGTGCGCGGTCTGGTCCGGGCTGGCGCTGGGTTTCAACCTGCTGATCCGGCAACAACTGGGGCGGCAGGCCGCGCTGGAATTTTTCACGGGCTACCTGGTGGAGCTGTGCCTGAGCGTAGACAACGTCTTTGTCTTCGTCGTGATTTTCCAGTATTTCCGGGTCGAGCCGCGCTACCAGCACCGGGTGCTGTTCTGGGGCATCCTCGGCGCCTTGGCGATGCGGGCGCTCTTCATCTTTGCCGGCATCAGCCTCCTCAACGCTTTTCACGGCGTCATCTACCTCTTCGGCCTCTTCCTCGTCTACACCGGCCTCAAACTCGCCCGGCCGAAAAAGGACGAGGGGCTGGAACCCGGGCGCAATCCGCTCGTGCGCCTCTTCCGCCGGGCGTGCCCGGTCACGGCGGATTTTCAGGGCGGCCGGTTTTTCACGGCGGAAAAGGGACAGGGCCTGTTCGCCACCCCGCTCTTCCTCGTGCTGATCGTCGTCGAGACCACGGACGTGCTGTTCGCCCTCGACTCCATCCCCGCCGTCATCGCCATCACGCGCAACGAATTCATCGTCTTCACCTCAAACATCTTTGCCATCCTCGGCCTGCGCTCGCTCTATTTTGCCGTCGCCGGCGCGGTGCAGCTCTTCCGCTTCCTGAACGTCGGGCTGGCGGTGATTCTGGTCTTTGTCGGGGTGAAAATGCTCCTCTCCGGCTGCCTCGAGATTCCCATCGGACTGTCTCTCGGCGTCATCGGCACCGTACTCGCGCTTTCCATGCTTGCCTCGACCCTGCCGTGGACCAACCGGCGGGACACCGGCTGCCGCCGCCCGGGATAGGGCCGGGCCCACGCCCCCCCGGCACCCTGCCCAGAGTCGCGCGTGAACCCGCTTCCGCTCCCCGGCCAAACCAGCCAGGCAACCTTCGCGGGTCGGCTGTCCAGCGGGTGCGATCATTGCCTGCGCCCAGGATTTCGCGGGCGCAACGTCCGCTGCTGAGGCCCACAATGTAACCGCCGGGAACCTGCTCCTCAGATTCCCGGCGGTCTAATTAAACCGGTATTACCCCTAACACCGGACACACACCTGCCATCTCTATCGGTCAGTCGACCGAAATCTTTCGCGGTTTCAGCGCCTCCGCCTTCGGCAGTGTGAGGTGCAGGACGCCATCCTTTAACTCCGCCTGGATGCGGTCGAGGTCCAAAGCATTGTCGTGCTCCAGCTTGAGCAGAAACGGTGCGGCGGACGATTCCCGGTAGAGAACTGTCCAGCCCACGGGCTGCTGCCAGGCCGGGCGACCCAGCAGGGTGAGCACTCCCTCCTCCGCGGTGATGTCCAACCCGTCCCGGGCGACCCCGGGCAGGAATACGGTCAGGCCCCACGCCTCCGGGGTCTCCTTCACCTCGTGGACAGGCTTGAGGGTGAATTCAGGTTCGCTCCCCGCCGGTCCGGCGGAAGCGACGTTGCGGCTGAGCCGCGGAATGATCTGCGAGAAGAGATTCATGGTCTTGATTCCTGGTTTGAACGGGTTCAGTTAACGGTGACGTTGATCTTGCGCGGCTTGCTTTGCTCCTGCTTGGGCAGGGTGACAGTGAGCACTCCGTTTTCATAGGCGGCGCTGACTTTGTCGCCCTGCACTTCGGACGGGATGGCGATCGAACGCGACAGGCTGAAGCCTGGCGCGGCCGCCGACCCGGCACCGGCCGGTGCCTCGGACCGGGTCGCGCTGAGATTCAGGAAACCGTCGACCATCTCGACCTGGATGGCTTCGCGAGCGACACCGGGCAATTCCGCGCGGACGTAGGTGTTGTCCTTGTCCTCGTAGAGATCGACCGGGAAACGGGGACCGGCAACCGGGGCGGCAATATCCGACAGAGCCGCCTCAACGAGACGATTCACTTCGGTTTCCCAACCCGTCCAAGCGCTGCGAGAGGCCAGCGCCGGCGAAAGATTTGTGACGAGAGGCTGATGATAACGGATAATGCGGTACATAGTGGTGGTTCCTGAATGGAGTGTTTGGCCCCACCCCTGCATCCGCCATGCCGGACCAGGCCCACGCCTAACCCCCTGCCGCCGTGGGGACTGCCCAGGCCGGCGGCGATCCTGGTGGGAAAATTAATCGCAGGTGCGACGGCTCCCTGCGCCGGGCCGTCCCTAATTTTCTCCCGCACGCAGGGTCGCGGATGAATTTTACCGTGGCTAAGGGCGGGCGAGGCTGATTTTTCTGCACTCCTCCACCCATGCCCTTCGATTTCCACACTCCCATCGACCGACTACACAGCGACAGCCAGAAATGGCTCAAATATGCCGGCCGTGATATCCTGCCTCTCTGGGTGGCCGACATGGACTTCGCCGCCCCGCCCGCCGTGCTGGACGCCTTGCAGGAAAGGGTGCGGCATGGCGTGCTCGGCTACGCCAAGCCCGGACCCTCCCTCCACGCCGCCACCGTGGAGTATTGCGCCCGGCGCTATGGCTGGACGATCGACCCGGGCTGGCTCGTCTGGCTCCCCGGCCTGGTCACCGGTCTGAACGTGGCCGCCGCCGCCTTCCGCCAGGATGGCGACGAAGTGCTGTGCTGCACCCCAGGCTATCCGCCGTTCATGAGCGCACCCTCCAACCAGCGGCGCCGGACCGTGACGGTCCCGCTGGCCGGCCGCGCCGGCCGCTGGGAACTCGATCTCGCCGCCTTGGAGCGCGCCGTCACCCCGCGCACGCGCCAGTTCTTCCTCTGCAGTCCGCACAACCCCGTGGGCCGCGCCTTCACCCGCAGCGAGCTGGCCGCCCTCGGCGAGTTCTGCCTGCGCCACCAGCTCGTGCTCGTCTCGGATGAAATCCATTGCGACCTCGTCCTCGACGACATCCCGCATGTGCCCGCCGCTTCGCTCTCACCGGAAATCGCCGCCCGCACGATCACCCTTCTGGCCCCGAGCAAGACGTACAACATCCCCGGCCTGGGTTGCTCGCTCGCAGTCATTTCCGACCCGCAGCTCCGCGCCGCCTTCATCCGCGCAGCGGCAGGCATCGTGCCCGACATCAACGTGCTCGGCCTAGTGGCCGGCGAAGCCGCGTTCCGGCACGGCGAACCCTGGCGGCAGGAACTGCTCGCCCATCTCCGCGGCAACCGCGACCACCTCGAAGCCTTCGTCACCCGCGAGCTGCCCGGCGTGACGATGGCCCATGTCGAGGCCACGTACCTCGCCTGGCTGGATGTCTCCGCCCTGCGGCTCCCCCACGCCTCCGCCCACTTTGAAAGCCACGGCCTCGGCTTCTCCGACGGCGCCCCGTTCGGTGCCGCCCCGAACACCTTTGTCCGCCTGAATTTCGGCTGCACGCGCGCCACCCTCGCCGAAGCCTGCGCCCGGCTGCGCGGCGCCGTCGCCGCCGCCGTCGCCACCCCCTGAGCCTCCCCGGGCAAGCCCCGCTGTCCGCCGGCCGCGCCCGACCCGGCCCGTCCAACCACCCCCACCGCGCCCACCCGCGCCCACCCAACCACGCCCGGTACCACCCACCCGCGCCCACCCACCCGCGCCCGCGCCCTACCCGGCCCAGTGCGGTGCGGCCACCGGCACCCGCCACCGGCCGCACCGCACCGCGTCCACCCCCCGCACCGCGTCCACCCCCCGCACCGCGTCCACCCCCCGCACCGCGTCCACCCCCCGCACCGCACCCGCTCCCACCGGCCGCCACCACACCGCCACCAGTCCGCACTGTCTGCACGGCCCGCACGGCCCAGCCCCTCTGCGGCAGGAGGCAAAAACCACAAGTAACCCAATGGGTTACTTTTTGGTTGCAGATGACATGGAGAGAGGCAGGCTGGAGTAACCCAATGGGTTACTTATATGACCTCTCTTCATCCGGAAGTTCGCAGTATGCTGGAGTTGGCAGGGTTGCTGGCTGACGCGGCCGAGGCGGCGGCGGCCCACCTGAAGAAACAGGTGCGCCTGCGCCGCCGCACCGCCGGCTCCACCCGGCGGCCGGGAGCGGAGACGCCGATGTGGAACGCTTGCGCGGCGGCGCTGCGCGCCGAGCTCCAGCCCTATGGCACCAAGGTGCGGCTCGCCCGCTACCTGGACATTCCGAAGCAACGCCTGCACGATTATCTCACCGGCCGGAGCCGCCAGCCCGATGCCGAACTGACCCTGCGCATGCTACATTGGATGGCGGAGAAACGCGCGGGGCGCGATCCCTCGATCTGAGGCGCTCCGCGCCCGGAGTTTGCCTTGCCTAACCGGGAACAGCCGCGGAGCCTCGCGCCGATGCGCATCGGCCCGTACGAGCTGGCCTCGAACCTCAGTCTCTCGCCGCTGGCCGGGTACACCAACCTGCCGTTCCGCCTCACCGTGCGCGAGCTGGGCGGTCTCGACTGGGCCGTCACCGACCTGATCAACGCCCGCTCGCTGCTTGAGCGCAACCACCGCGCGCTCCAACTGGCGCGCACCGCCCCGGCGGAAAAACTGCTCGCCGTCCAGCTCTTCGGCGCCGTGCCGGAGGAAATGCGCGACGCCGCCCTCTGCGTGCAGGAGATGGGCGTCGCCGCCGTGGACATCAACATGGGCTGCCCCGTCCGCAAGGTCGTGGGCATCGGCGGCGGCTCGGCCATGATGACCGAGCTGCCCAAGACGCAGCGGCTCGTGCGCGGCATGGTCGAGGCCGTCAAAATCCCCGTAACCGCCAAGATGCGCCTCGGCTGGGATGCCGACAATCTCACCGCGCCCGATCTCGCCCGGGCGCTCGAGGATGCCGGTGTCGCCGCGATCTTCGTCCACGGGCGCACCCGCGCGCAGGGCTTTGCCGGCACCGTCAACCTGGCGGGCATCCGGGCCGTTGTGCAGGCGGTGAAATCGAT
>CAISJA010000401.1 GCA_903885525.1 uncultured Opitutaceae bacterium | reverse complement strand
CCGCCGCCGCCGGGCACTGCCTTTCGGCAAGTGCGACATGGAAATTGGTGGACCCGATCAGGATCGAACTGACGACCTCCGCAATGCCATTGCGGCGCTCTTCCAACTGAGCTACGAGCCCATGTGAAAGGTTGTTAAAGGATGCTTTGCCGGGCCTTGGCAAGGACTTTTTCGCGGGAGTTGAAAAAGACCGGACGGCTCCGCCGGCGGAGTCATTACTCCGCCTCGTGGCTGCGGAAAATCAGGGACCAATTGGTGTCCGACTTGCCCAGGGGATTGGGGCCGATGTTGCGCACTTTTCGGAAGGCGGCCAGGACGGAGTCATCGAATTCCCGGTTGCCGGAGGAGCGGGTGATCCGGGGGTTGAGCAAGGCGCCCGAGGCGGTGATGTCGAAGGTGACCTGGGCTTCCAGCTTGTCGCTGACCCCGGAGGGCGGTTCATGGGCCTCGCGCAGGGCATTTTTCAGGAAGGAAATGTAGGTGGCCATTTCGCTCTGCTCCTCGCGGGTGAGGGCCTTGCCGCCACCACCGCCCTTGCTGGCGGTGGAGCCGCCCTTGACGCCTCCGGTGATGCCTTCGGCGTTAATGCGGGGCACATGGCCCCCCTGGGTGGAAGTCTCCGGAGGCGGGGTCTTGGGGATGGGATGTTTCTTGAGGTAGTCCTTGTAGGACAGCCGCTCGCTTTTTTTCAACTCGCGGACGATCTGCTTGGCCACCTCCGTGGGCTTCGCCTTCGGCTCAGGCTTGCTCCGGGACTCGGGTTTGGCGGGCGGGGCAACCTCTTCGTGGACGGGAGGCGTCTCGGGTTGGGCGAGCTCCTGCTTCACGGGCTCGGGCACCACCGGCTCGGGCTGGGCGGGCTCCACGACGGGGGTGCTGAGTTTGAGCGGGCTGGATTCCACGCCGAGAGCGGGTGCCACCAGCGCGTCCCGATTCGTGGGCGGACCGGCGACGAGTTCAAAAATCACCGGCGGGGTGCTGTCGCGCTGGGCGGCGTAATAGGTGAGGAACACCACCAACCCCACGACGATCCCGTGCAGCAGCAGGGACGAGAAGAAGGCGTTGGCGGTGTGGGTGTGCATGCGCGAGGGAGAGGGGAGGCGGAAGGCCTATGGCGCCTGCGTGTCGAAGGTGATTTTCGTGAGGTTGTGCTTCTTGATCTCGTCCATCAGCAGGACGACCTTCTGCCATTGCAGCGTGAGGTCGGCGCGAATGCGGATGACGGGTTGCTTCGGCTTGGCGGCATACCCGGCCAGGGCGCTGGAGAGTTCGGTCAGGGTGACCCGCTGGCTGCCGAGGTAGAAGGTGCCGGCGCGGTCGATCGAGACAGACTGGAAGACGGTGTCGGAAGGCGGCTTCTCCTGGGTCTGCTTCGACTGGGAGGGCAGGTTGACCGGGATCGTCTGCTCCTGCTGGATGAGCGGCGTCGCGATCATGAAGATGATCAGCAGGGTGAACGCCAGATCGATGAGATTGGTGACGTTGAGCTCGGAGATCGGGTGCGTCGTGCGGGCGCGGCGGAAGGTGCGGGCCATGGTGGGCGAAGAGTGGGGATCGGTTAAAAAAATCGCAGACAACCAATTTCTCACTTCTGCATCTCGAGCTCGATGCGGTCGGCCAGCGTGCTGGCGTAGTTTTCCAGCTCGGTGGTCAGAATCTTGGTTTTGTTGAGGAGCACATTGTAGCCCACGACCGACGGGATGGCCACAATCAGGCCGGAGATGGTGGTGAGCAGCGCCGCCGATACGCCGGGAGCGAGGGTCTGGATGCTGGCGGTAGCCTGCAGGGAGACGGCGCTGAAGGCCTCCATCACGCCCCAGACCGTGCCCAGCAGGCCCATGAACGGGGCGACCGTCACCATCGTGGCCAGCCACACCATGTTTTCCTCGTAACGGAGAATCTGCTGGGCGAGGGCGCGGGCGATGGCGTTTTCGGCATGCTCCAGCCGGGCGGCGAGGCTGTCCTCCCCGCGCTCCTTGCCGATCGCCGAGGCCCGCCAATAGGACTCGAGGGCATCGGCGAGCAGGTCGGCGTAGGGGATGTGCCGCATCTGGCGCATGGATTCCGGCAGATCGAGCACGTTGCGCTCGTCGCGCAGGCGGCGCTCGAAGGCGTGGTTGAAGCGGCGCAGCTTGTTCAGCTCGCTGTACTTGCTCAGCATCACCGACCAGGCAAAGACGCTGAACATCAGCAGCATGATGGTGATGACCTGCCCGACGGGATCGCAGTGCAGGAAGACCTGGATGATGTTGGTGGTGGCGAGGAGCGGCGTGGCGCCGAGAAGACCGGACATGATGCGACTGTGTTGGAGCCTTTCCGCCCGGCGGGCAACGGGGAATTTGAACCATCGGTCCACAAATCTGATTGCCGGAAAAACCTCCCGGCTCTTTTCTGGGAGCCGCACCCCCGCTCCCCATGCCCCTCCCGCATCCGCCGCCCGGCACTCTCATCTCTTTCGAAGGTTCTGAAGGCAGCGGCAAGTCCACCCAGATCACCCGCCTGGCCGAGCGCCTCGCCCAGCGCGGCCGGGAGGTCATCGCCACCCGGGAGCCCGGCGGCACCGAGATCGGCGAGCAGATCCGCAACAT
>CAISJA010000400.1 GCA_903885525.1 uncultured Opitutaceae bacterium | reverse complement strand
GCTGTTCCAGGGCGGCGGCGAGCGGCAGCAGCGCTTCCGGCGGGGCGGCCGGCGGCATGGCGGCCGGCGGCATGGCGGGGGGCGGCATGGCGGGGGGCGGCACCGGGGCGGCACTCTCCGGGGCGGGGTCGACGGGAGCGGCGGTATCCGCCCGGAGCAAGGCGAGCGCGCCGAGCAGAGCCAGGCCGGCGTGCCGCCAGGCCGGAAATAGGGATTTCATGGAGGGGACGGGGTTAGTTTTTTCTGCACGGCGTCGCGGTCATGGGCATAGGCGAGCAGCACGGCCTCCGAGATCTGCCGGCGCTGGTACAGGCCGAGCAGGGAATCATCCATCGTGACCATCCCGTGATGCTGGCCGCGGCGGATTTCATCCCGCAGGTGATCGACGCGCTTTTCCCGGATGCAGGCCCGGACCGCGGTCGTGCTGACCAGCAGCTCAAAGGCGGGGACCCGGCCACCCGCAGCGGCAGGGACGAGCTGCTGGGCGAGCACACCGAGCAGGGAGCCGGCCAGCATCGCGAGGGTATCCTCCCCCGGGGCAGCATCGAGGATGCGGGAAACAGAGCCGGCGGCATCCTTGGTGTGCAGGGTGGTGAAGACGAGGTGGCCGGTCTCCGCCGCCGACAGCGCGGCGGCGAGGCTTTCTTCGTCGCGCAATTCGCCGATCAGGGCGACATCCGGATCCTGCCGCATCAAGGCCCGGATCCCCGCCGGATAATCCGGGAAATCCCGCCCGTACTCGCACTGGCGCACCACCGCCTTTTTTTCCGGATGCAGGTATTCGATGGGGTCCTCCAGGGTGAGAATCTTCAGGTCGGAGCCGGTTTCGTTGAGCCGGTCGATCGCGGCGGCCAGCGTGGTGCTCTTTCCGGAGCCGGTCGGACCGGTCACGATGACCAAACCCTGGGGGGAGCGGATCAGACGGTGCCAGGCGGCGGGGACGCCCAGGCTCTCCAGGGCGGGAATATCCCGGGGCAGCGGGCGGATCTCGAAGGTCGGCCCCGTTTCGG
Source organism: uncultured Opitutaceae bacterium (assembly GCA_903885525.1). Classification (GTDB taxonomy): domain Bacteria; phylum Verrucomicrobiota; class Verrucomicrobiia; order Opitutales; family Opitutaceae; genus Didemnitutus. The sequence goes on along the minus strand of CAISJA010000400.1, from coordinate 2,419 downwards.
AGTGGTAGTAGATGTAGCGGTGGCGCACTTCCTCATGGGTGAACGAGCCGACATCCAGCGGCCGCACCTCCCGGCCCAGCCCCGCCTCGAACCGCTGGAACTCGCCGGCCTCCAGAACGGGCAGAGCAAGGAGACCGGCGGGGGTCCGGAGCCGGACCGGGCGGTCGGCGGTCAACGTCACGTCGCTCGCACCGCGGCGGCGGGCCTCCGTCAAAAACAGGAATGGGGCGGACGGATTCATGGGGGGAGGATGCCGGCCGGGGCCGCGCCGCCGGCCGCCGGGGCTGGCGGCAACCCGGGGCCGGAGCCGATGGCGCGCGGGGTTTTCATATATTGACCCAATATGTAGACAGTCCGACGCGGTTTGGCGAGCTGATTTTTTCGGAGCGGCCCGGGTTTCGCCGGTGCGTCCATACACCACGAGAATAAGACCCTATTCCCGGCGATGCGGAGGCCGATGATCAGGCCCGCGGGCGAATTCCCGGCAGGCACGACTTCGGGCGTGCCAGGGCCGCGGATTTTCGCATGCTTTGCGCATCGTCCCGATGAAACTCCGCTGCCTATCCGTCTTCTGCCCTGCGGCCCTGGCTCTCCCCACCCGGGCGGGCCAGAGCGCCGGGGTCCGGCCGCTTGTCTCCGTCCTGGCTCCGCCGGGCACCTACCCTTTTTCCGGGCTGGTCCCGGGGCGGCGGCCAAGATGAACGGTCTGGGTTCCGAGAAGCACCGGTCCGGATCGTCCGCCGTTTCCTACACGCCGGCGCAGGCGGCGCTGGTGGCGCTGATGTTCCTCGGGTGGCAGCTGGTGCTGGGCTTTGCGCTCGGGAGCCTGTTGCTCCGCCTCAGTGCGGAGCCGGGCTCGGCCAGGACGGCGCTGCTGGGCAACCCGCTCCTGAGCCTTATCGGGATCAACCTGCTGGCGTTTGTCCTGACCCTGCTGGGCGAGCATTTCCTGAAAAGATGGCGCTGGCGCGACCTGGGCGGGTGGACCTTTCGGCCCGGGCTGCTCGGCCCGCTCCTGCTGTTGCTGGTGGCGGAAAAAATCCTGAGTTCGGAGTTGGACAACCTGCTCCGGGCGGTCCGGCCGATGCCACCGGCGCTGGGACACTACCTGGGCAGCCTGCAGGCCCCGGGCCGCACGGGCCTGGCGGCCGTGGCGCTGATGCTGGTGGCCGGTCTGACGGAGGAGGTGATCTTCCGCGGCCTGCTCCTGGGAGGCTTGCGGCGGGTGCGGGGGGCCCGGGTGGCGCTGCTGGTGTCCGCCGGGCTGTTTGCCCTCATCCACCTCAACCCCTGGCAATTTGCCCACGCCTTTGCCCTGGGCCTGATTCTGGGGTGGACGTTTCTCCGCACGCGCTCGCTGCTGCTCTGCATTGTGCTGCACGGCGCCTCCAACGGCCTCAACCTGCTGACCCGGCAGCTGCCCTGGGCCATCCGGGGCTTCAACGCGCCGCACCCGCCGGCGGCCGTTTGGTTCCAGCCCTGGTGGTTCGATCTCGCGGGCCTGGCGGCGGTGGCCCTGGCGGTGGCGCTGTTCCACCGGCTCACCGCGCCCGCTGCGCGTGCCCGGCTGGCGGACCAAACCCCAGGCGACGCCGGCAACTGACCGGAAGACACTGCCGCGCCACCGCACCCCGCTCCTGCCCCACCCCGCTCCCGCTTTGCCCCCATGCTGACCATCCAACAAAGACTCTCCCAGCCCTTCTACGCCCTGCTCGGCCTGCCCTCGACCGCGATGGGGTTTGCGCTGTCGATCCAGATCTCCGCCCTGAGCTGGATCCTCACGACCAAGTACCACCTCGACATCCATGAGGTCGGGCTGGTGTGGGCCGCCGGACCGCTTGCCGGCATCTTCGGGCAGGTGATCGTGGGCCTGATCAGTGACAACGTCTGGGTGGGCGGAGGCCGGCGGCGGCCCTTCATCGTGGTGGGCGGCATCCTCGCCTCGCTCATGCTCCTGGCGCTGCCGAACATTGACGTGGTCGCCCGCGCGCTGGGCATCGGCAACCTGCTCGTCGTCGCCACCATCGTCGCGCTCTCCCTCGACCTCGCGATCAACATCAGCTTCAATCCCACCCGCTCCCTCATCGCCGACGTCACCCCCGAAGGCAACGAGCGGACCAAGGGCTACACCTGGATGCAGACCATCTCGGGCTTTTTCGGGGTGCTCGCCTACTTCATCAGCGCAGCCTTGGATAACTACGTGCTCATCTATGCCGGCGTCGGGCTGGTGCTGCTGTTCTCGGTGCTGCCGCCGTTCTTCATCGCCGAGCCGCGCCAGCTGGCGGCGGCCGCCACCGCCGCGGGTGCCGGGCCGGCCCGGTCCACCGAGTGGGGGCAGTTGTGGCGCGTCTACCTCGCCCACGGCTTCTCGTGGTTCGGCGTGCAGACGATGTTCGTCTTCATCATCGCCTTCATCGCG
>CAISJA010000399.1 GCA_903885525.1 uncultured Opitutaceae bacterium | reverse complement strand
GTGAGCGGGGCGATGGACCTTGGTTTGGTGCCTAGGTGCCAAAGGGTTAATGGGGCTATTTTGCGAGACTGTCAAAGAACCAGATGGTTTGGCTGAACAGACAGGGTTGAAATCCGGGTCATGTGTCCCAGCGGCTGCTGGTTGCATGCCAATGCGAAAGGGTGCGGTTCCGGGCAAAGCGGGGGTTTCGCGTGCCCTCAGATCGCCAGGGTGTCCTCCACCAGATTGGGCGGGCGCGACACCCCGTGATGCTCGACCCGGTTCTGGCAAGTTTGATCGAGGAAGTAGATGCGAAGCGAATCCTCGTCGGGGTTGATCTCCTTGAGCAATCTTGCCCGCAGCTCAACCCATTCCTTCTGGCCGAGCTGCATTTCGAAGACGGATTTCTGGACACGGATGCCATAGGAGGAGCAGGCCTTGGCCACGCGGCGCAGGCGCCGGGCCCCGACCCGCTCTTCCACCGTGCGGACATCGTAGGTGACAACGAGAAACATAGGCGGAAGGGTTCCGGCTGGTGGTGTTCAGGCAAAGAGGTGCGGTGAATACGCGCCATCCTCGCGGATCGCCCGGGCAAGCAAGCGGGCCTGGATGAAAGGCAGCTGGGCATGGCGGACCTTTTCCTGGAAAAGCGGGTGGGCGATTTCCTCCGTCTTGCGCTGCTGGTAGGCGGCCACGATGGTCTTGCGCACCTTGTCCGTGAGTTCGACCGCGCCGCCTTCGCGGGTGGCAAAATCGTCGGGTTTCAATTCGCCGCGGTTGAGCAGCGTGAGGGCGAGCCGCTCCACCCAGGGACGAAATTCCTCCATGAGGTCAAGGGCGAGCGATTCCCGCCCGGCGCGGTGGGCATGCAGAAAGCCGACGAAGGGATCAAGCCCCACGGCGGTCAGGGCCGAGACGCAGTCGTGCCGGAGCAGCGCGTAGAGAAAGGAGAGCAGGGCGTTGAGGCCGTCGCGCGGCGGGCGTCGGTTGCGGCCGTCCATCGGAAATTTCCCCCGGATAGCCGGTCGCAGATGGAGGAGGAAGGACTCGAAATGCTGGGCGGCGGCATGGCCTTCATTGCCCCGCAGGTCGTCGAGCGAGGTGACCGAGGGGAGCTGGCGCAACCCCGCCGCCAAGGAATGCAGGAGCCTGGCAAGAGCGGCGCTGTCGGCAGAGTCGCACGTCTCGCGGGCGGTACGGGCGACGAGCCAGCGGGTGTTCTGGATTTTTCCGGCGATGAAGGCGCGGGCCAAGGCGGCGGTTCGTTCCAGGCTGGCGGCGGTGGCATGCTGGGCGGCCCGGAGCAGGACGGACCCCTGGGGCACCCCTTCGACCCGGGCCTCCAGCCGGCCCCAGTCGGTAAAGTAGCAGACGGAGGCGCCATGTTCCCAGCAGAGGCGCATGGCGGAGGGAGAGACGTAGATGTCGGCGCCGAAGACGAAGACGGATTCGCAGTTGTGGATCGGGAGGGAGAGCTTGAGCTGCTTCTCCTGTTCGATTCGCAGGGCGAGGCCGTCGCGGCGCAGGCTGAGGCCGGGAGTCAGCAGGTAGAGCGTGTTCTGGAGGGTTTGCGCCATAATTTTTTGCGCGATTCCAAATTTGAGATTCCAGATTCCAGATTTGAGATTTTGAAATTTGCGATTTCAGATTGTGGCTTCGTCCGGAGGAGGAGACTGAGGGCGCGCGGGTTGGCCTGGCGGGAGGTGTTCGGAGAGGAGCTGCTGGAAGGCGGCGGCACCCGCCTCGCGGTCTTTACGCTTTTGGTAGTTGGCGCGGGATTGGTCATTGAGGTGGCGGGGGCCCTCAATGTCGGAATTTTGCAACGCTTGCGTCCAGGCACCAAGTTGCCGGGAGCAGCTTTCGGCTACTGATTTTAGATCTGAGAGTTGGGACTTCAAGTCGCGCAGGGCGGGCCGGCGCTCGAAGAAGCAGAGCATGGAGCGGACCTCGCCGGCCGAGCCGGGGGCGATGTACAGGAAGGCGAGGAGCTCGTTGGTCGTGCCGCGCGCGAAGCCCTCGGCGATGTTGTTTGAGACGGAGAGCGAGGCGCGGTCGAGCTGATCGCGTTTGGACCAGGTGAGGCGGTCCTTGGCGGTCCCGAGGATATCCTCGCAACGCTCGGCGAGGACGAGGGCTTCCTGCCAGACGGGCAGGTCTTCGAAGCGTTGGTAGGTGGGCATGGGGCTGGGGGATTTGAAATTTCAGATCGGGGGTTTGAGAAACAGGTGCATCGGGATTGTAAGGCAGCGACGGCTTAGGGGTAGTCGCGGGGCTCGAAGAGGCGGGCCGGGCGGTCCGGCGCAACGGTCGCTTCGGGGAGGCACAGGCTGCGCAGGGAACAGCCGTCGCAGCGCGGGGTGAGCGCGGCCGGCGGGGCGACAGATTGCGCCAGGGTGGAGCGCAGCGTCGCCAGCGTGGACAGGGTGAGGGCGCGCAAAGCCGTGTCGAAAACGACCTCGCGGCGTTGCTGCGACTGGGCGTGGAAGACGGCACCGGCGGGAACGGCGAGGCCGAACATCTCCTCCAGGCAGAGGGCTTGGGCGCAGAGCTGGACTTCGTCGTTGGCCCAGCGGCGCTTGGGGCCCTTTTTGTATTCGACTGGTCGCGCCGCCACGATCTTCCGCTCGTGCACCCCGGAGGAGAGATTGGAGAGTGCAGATGCGGGATGATCCGCGCGCTGCACTTCGACCAGGTCGGCCTTGCCGGAGAGGCCCAGCTTATCCGAGAAGAGCGGGAGGGCGCGGAGCAAGGTCCAGCCCACCCGCTGCTCATAGCCGGGGGAGTCGACGTGCTCGTGGGCGAGGTCGCCAAGCAGGGTGTGCTCGTTGGCGACAAAGAGTCCCTCGGCGTGGATCAGGTACGCGCGCCGAGGGCAGTAGAGATAGTGGTTGAGCGCTGAGATCGGGACAGTCTCTGACGCTCGCCCAGCGGGAGTGGGAGGGTTCTCCGCCAAGGACATTTCAACCTTGGCGGGGGCCGATGACGGCATCGGGGCCAACGTGGCGGAGGTGGAGCTTGATTCCTTTCGGCAGGTTTTCGGCGGTCCAGGTGTTGTTCACGGCGTAGTCGGCGAAGGACTCGGGGAAAGTCTTCCCGGCGGCTTTGGCTTCGACGGAAAGAGCGACTTTGACGCCTTCGATGAGGACATGGGCATGGGCGCAACCGAGGCGGGCTTCGCGTATGTTTTGCTCGGCGTTGTTGGCGTGTTGCGTGCCGACATGCTCGAAGTCGTAGAGACCGCGGACGATCATTTCGCCGCGGGCGGCGGAGCGGTCGTGGTCGAACATGGAGAGCAGGGCTTGGAAGAGGAGTGCGAGGTCGGCGTCAGTGAAGCCGGTTTTTTCGGCGAAGGCGGGAGAGATGTAGCCCTTGGCGGCATAGAGAGCATAGGGCACGATGTGCTTGTTACCCATGGTGCGCTCTTTCTTGGCGTCATCCTCCTTGGTCACGGCGCAGCGGGTAATCGTCACTTCCAGTGGAGTAATGGCGTGAAAGGACTGACCGAAGGTGAATTGCACGGGGCCGCGCACCTGACCGAAGGCGGAGCCTTTAAGCACGTCGTCACCGGTGGAAAGAACGCCGCCGAAAGTGCGGACATCATAAAACTCGCGGCACAACCAGTTTTTGGCGGCCTCGGCTTTCCTTGAGTCAGTGGCCTCTTTGGGCAGGCTTTCGACGGCAGCTTTGATGCTCTTTTTCTGTTCGGTCTCGATCACAGCGCCCTGCTTGATGAGGATGTTGTAGCCGTTGTCAGTGTCACTCTCACGAGCGGGCGGGAAGAGATCTAGAAAGTTGCGAACCTTGCGCTTGAGGCAGACGTCGGTGACGAGGCCGCGATTGGTATTGGGGTCGAGGCGCGGCATGTTGCCGGCATCGGGGTCGCCGTTGGGGTTGCCATTGGTGACCTCGAAAAGGAGGAGGAAATCGTGACGGTTGGTGAGGATGTTTGAGCTCATAGTTGGATTGGTTAGTATACAAAAACGTGGGCGAATGTTAGTTGGTGGCGACGGGTGCGAGGGAAGGAGCCGGATCTTTCTTGTTGTTCTGCCGCGCCGCCGCGTTGGCAGCATGTTGCTGGTAGAAACCGAGGGCAAAACGACCTTGGGCTTGAAGATCGAGCGTGCGGGGAAAGGCTGGGGGCCGCCCGGGTTCGGCAGGCTTGAAGAGCACGAGCACGCTTTCGATCTGCTCCTGAATGAAGTGCTCGTGGCCGCCGAAGCGATCGGACTTGCGGATTTTGTTCAGGTGGTGGCGATTCAACCGAAGCAGAAGCGGAAGCACGCTGGCCGGTGAGACGCTGGCGGTGCCGAAGTAGCGTTCGGTGACGCCAGCGCCTTCGAGCTTAAAGTCGTGGGCCTTGGCTTGGGTATCGGCGAGGATGGCGAGGAGGCGGCCGCAGTTATAGGCGGCGTCCTCGGTATCGGCGGTGAGGCTGGTTTTGATTTCCATGGTGGAAGCAGTGCGATTGCGGTTGAGGATGAGTTTGAGGAGGGCGAAGCGGCTTTCGTCGTAGAGGAGGTTATATGTGTCGTCGCGGACGAGACGGGAATGGAGTTGGTTGAGGATGGGTTTGAGCAGAGAGATGGACGGAGCGATGCCTTCGAGGGCGGCACGGTAAAGGAGCGTTGGCACTTCGGATGGGAGATTTTTATCAAGCTTCTTTGCAGCCTCGTCGCTCAGGGTCGTTCGGCTTAACCAATAAACGGACAACGGATGGAAATCTTTCTCCTTCACGCCGGGCTTAGTTTTTTTCGGCGGGCGCGGAGGGATGTCGATTTCGAGGTCGGCGAACCAGCATTGGAGATTTTTCACAGCGTCCTCGACTGTGACTTGCAGCCAGTGGCGGACGACGATGCGGCCGGAATTGCCCGCCAAAGTGACGGCGTAGAATCGGTCGCGACGGACAAGTTCGCGCTCGATGCCAGCAAATGGCGTTCGGACGAAGTCGCGGACAATTTTGTGATCTGGCTTGTTGAGAAATGCGAACGGTGTCTTGGCGATGGGGGTTTCGGCGGCCCAGAAACAGAGACAGGTCTGCCCAATGCGCACAGAGTGATCCGAATGGTCTAAAAGAAACTGAAGTCCCTTGCTGTAGGCTCGTGTGGCGGAGACTGAACAAGGAGCATTGTTGCTTTGGATTTTGCCGTAAGATGAAAATGCAGGCGCTGATTTCTCGAAGGCGACGATTGTTCCATCGATTCCGAGATTGGGGATGTTGCTGACGCGCGGTGTGTGGGTTCGTGCGACTGGAACGTTGAACTCCCCTGTGATAAGGCATCGGCCGAGCTCTGAATCGCCTTCTTCGTCCGAAATCGTGCGCGCGAACACTGCGCGCCAGTATGGAGCTATTACGGCCTGATCAGTGAATAGCAGTTCTCCGTGAACACGAAAGGCGAGTGCTGCACTGCCGAGGCGCACTTTAGCTCCGCTCGCGGTGGTCACAGTCCACTTGTCAGAGTCGAGACTGAGAAAGGAAGGTGGCTCCCCGGGACTGGGCTTAAACTTCATCAGTCCTGCGAGGCCGGGATGCCGGGTCTTATTCTCGGCTTCGGCGATTTGGAACCAAAAATCATCGAATTTTGCGCGCAACATATCGGGGTCTTTGGGCTTCGCTGGGTCCGGACTGAGTCCAAACAAGGAGTCGATTCCATCTGCCAAAAATTCGGCAACTTTTCCTTTCTTGACTCGCGCGGTTTTGGGCACCGACGGGAACTCAAACCCCCGCTTACCGTCCGATGAAGTGTCTTGCACGCCAAGTATCGATCCGTCTGCGGCCAACTCGATCACAAAGCGAATTGCGCGTGGCTCAAACGCATCATCAGCCAGAATATTAAGGTGTGGTGAGTGAGCGAAGTCGTAGAGGTGTTTGAGGAGCATGGTCAGATTCCTTCTTGGCCGAGGACGCGGTCGGGGTGGCAGTCGAGGCGGGAGTTTTTCAACACAGCTTGAAAAAACAGGGGCGTGGGTTTGATCGCGGCAGAGGTGGAGCGGAGGCGGGCGGCGGTGTGTTCTTTCCGGCGCTTGGTCTGCTCGCCTTTTTTGAGGGCGCAAATCGATTGCTCGAACTCGGCGGCATGGCGGGCCTCCTCGTCGGGCGTCAGCCAGCGGAAGCCGGCGGCGCGGGAACGGTGGTCGAACAAGTCGTAGAGCATGAGGCCGAGAGGCTCGTTGATGGCGCTGGATTGGCCGAGTTCGACGCTGCGTCGGGCGAGTGCGGCATCGGGGTCGGGCTCCCAGTCGAAATCGGCGGCGAATTCGCGCATGCCGAGGCCCGGGCGGTGGAAACATTTCCCAGCTTTGGCGCGGCCCTCGATCTCGCGGAGATATTTGGCAAGGTTGTCGCGCGGAGGCTGGGCGAGCGGCGTGAGGAGCACCTCGGCGGTGATCAGGTATTCGACGTCTTGCAGGGCGAGCATATTGCGCTGCGTGCCGTCTTCTGCCCCTCCGCCAGCATGAATGGGTGAGGTTTTATCGGGCGTGTTCATCCAGGTCTTGGCGCTGTCGAGGCTGATGACTTTGGTGACCTCGTTGCGGCGGATGGAAATCCATTGGCCGCGTTTCACCACGCGGATGGAGTCGATGAGGTAGTACATCTGGGGTTCCCAGAAGACCGCTTCAAGGATGCCGCGCGCGGCGGAGGGCGTCATCACAGGGTAGCTGACGCGCTCCACTTTCATTTCTGGACGGGTGAAGCAGGCGAAGTCGCCCCAGACGCGAAGGGTGATGAGATTGGAGTAGTTCATACGGTAAAATCGTCGGGCGGCAGGTTGTCCAGGGTGAGGCCGAGGGCCGGATGGTAGCAGGCGGTGTCGAGGACGTAGAGTTCGAGGTTAGGCAAGAGAGGGTGAATGAGCTGGCGGGTTTGGAGGAGCTGAAATTTGTGGTGACGCATGTTGACCATGAAGCGCTGGAGGTGGCGGAGATCGTTGCGGTCGAAACGGCGCTGGCCGGGGGCGAGGACGCGGGTGCGGAGTTCCTCGATGATCGGCCCGGCCCACTGCCCACCGCGCATATCGCCGGAGACAATGACCGGCGTGCCGGAGTCTTCAATGACGTGTGCCTTGCGGGCGACCTCGCGGTAGCGGAGATAGCTGCGGTCCTCCTGAATGGTGGCCTCGCCGGGTTTGGCGTGGTCGGTGTTGACCACTTGGTAGAGCGCTTGGAAGTAGTCAGGGAAAATATCAGAGTAGGTGGCGAGGTGTTCGGCAGCGGTCTCGGGGTCACCCAACGCGGCAAGGGTAATGGCGGCCTGGTCGGAGGCGGACCGATAAACGCCGGGGGGCTGTTTGTGATCGGCGGGTTGGAAGACATGGACAATGCCGGTGGGGCGGAGACCCTCGCGGTTGCAGCGGCCTGCGACCTGCACGATGGAGTCGAGCGGCCCAAGGGCGCGCCAAACCTCGGGAAAATCCACGTCCACGCCGGCCTCGATGAGTTGGGTAGAAATAACGCGACACGGCCGACCTTCGCGCAGGTGGTTTTTAACCGTCGTAATGAGGGCGAGGCGATGTTGGGCGCACATTGCCGAGGAGAGATGAATCGGCGCTTCATCGGTGGGGAGGATGCGGCGGAGTTGCTCCCAGAGTTCGCGGGCGTGGCGGGTAAGGTTGACGACGCAGAGCACCTGCGGGGTTTCGGCGAGGCGGGCGGCGAGTGTTGGCCAGTCGAAGGTTTCGCCGGGAGCGGGGAGGCGGTAGGTGACGCGGCGGAGCTGGCGATAAAGCGCGTCGGGTTCGGGGGCGATTTCGCGGAGTTCGGTGGGGAGAAACCCGTCGGGGAGGGCGGCGCAGCGACGGAAGGCGGGTTGGGTGGCCGAGCTGAAAACGAAGCTGGTGCCGTAGTTCGTCGCGAGTTCGCGCAGGACGTTGAAGGTCGGTGCAAGCAGGTGGGCGGGCAGGGTTTGCACCTCGTCGAAGATGACGACAGAGCGAGGGATGCGGTGGAGTTTGCGACAGCGAGAGGGGCTGGCGGCGAAGAGCGATTCAAGAAATTGGACGGACGTGGTGACGATGACCGGCGCGTCCCAATTCTCGGAAACGAGCTCAAGGCGGGACTTTTCCTCTTCGTCTGTATCGGGGGAGGGAGAGATACCGGAGTGGTTTTCGAGGACGATATCGTCACCAAGGATACCGCGATATTCGGCGGCGTTTTGCTCGATGATCGAGAGGTAGGGTATGACGACAATGACGCGACGGAGTCCGTGGCAGCGGGCGTGGGCGAGAGCGAAGGCCATCGAAGTGAGGGTCTTTCCACCTCCGGTAGGAACGGTTAGGGAGAAAAAGCCGGTCGGGAGGGCGGCGCGGTCTAGAGCAGTATCGAAAATGCGGTTGCGTAATGGCGCGATAGGGCTGTTGGGATTATCGGAAGTTTTGCGAGTACGCTCGGTGTGGACGGCTTCGAACAGGCGGGTGGCGTCGAGCATTGTATCGGTCGGCGGGTGGACCGGCCAATAGGCGGTGTCGAGACGGTCGGCATCCACGAGGCAGGAGAAAATTAACCGGGCGTAGAACTCTGCGGAGTGTGCGTCGACAATCCATGATGGCGGTGGTGGCAGCGAGGAAAGTGGTCCGAGTTCGTTTTCGAGCAGGCCAATGAGAGTGGGGAGGGTCTCTGGAATGCGCAGAATATGTTTGGTGCACATGCCTTCGATGTCACATTGGTTATACAGCCCCGCGTGATGCCCGGCGATGGCGAGGGCGGCGCAAGGAATTTGACGGCTATCCTCAGCCGCCCAAGCCGCTCCGAAGATGGCATGCTGGGTCTCGGCGCTGCTGGATCGTTCACCGCGTAGATAGGCTTGGAACTCTGGGCGATATTTACCCAGGTCATGCAGCAAGCCGGCGAGGCGGGCCTCTTCGGCGGCACCAAAGGGGGCCGCAAACCTGGCGGCGAGGTCGGCGACGTTGCGGAGGTGGGTGGCGAGGGGCTGCCACTGGCCGGAACTTTCGGGGAGGGGTTCCCCCTCGGGGCCGTTGGCGGTGTGGGCGTAGGCGGGCATGGGCGGGGTTGCGCGGGATTATACCGGCGGGGGTGGGACAACGGTGGTACCACACCCGGATGGGGCGTCGGAATCTGGCCGGGCGGAGGGGGAGACTCCGGGGGCGGCCAGCAGCCGGTCGCAGAGGGCGGCGAGGCGGGCGCGGAGGGGCTGGCTGCGTTTCGCGAAATCCGCCTGCAGGCGCTCGAATTCCGCGCGGCCCTCCGGGGTTTCCACACGGATGGCGGGCAGGCCCTGGCTGCTGACGTCGTAGGGGCTGGCGCGCATGTCCACCGCGCGGATTTCCCGGGCCAAGGCAAAGCAGTCGGCCAGCAGCCCGCTCGGCGTGAAGGGCGAGAGTTTAAACGCCCATTTGTAGAGGTCCATGTTGGCGTGCAGGCAGCCGCGCTGCTCCCAGTCGCGGCTGGTGGCCCGGGTGGGCTGCAGCCGGTTGAGCGGCCGGGCCGGCGGAGTGAAGAAGCGGAAGGCGTCGAAGTGCGAGCAGGAGGGGGGCCGGCTTTCCACGAGGGCGGCGATCTCCTCCGGCGGCAGGCGCAGGGGCAGGCCGGTGTGCCGGACTTCGGACGGGGCGAGCCGGTAGACCATGGCCCACTCGTGCAGGGCGTGGCAGCCGAGGAAGGCGGGGCGCTCCGCCGTGGCGCGCAGCAGTCCGCGCAGCCAGACGAGGGAATCGCGGCGCGCCGGGTCGAAGGCGGCGGGATCGAGGCTCACGCCGCCGTCGCCTTCGCGGTATTCCGGCCAGCGGAGGTAGTCGCGGGCGGCGGGGCCGAGCAATATGACGTCCGGGCCCGGGTGCCAGCGTTTGAGCCAGCTGGCGCGGTAGCTGTAGTACTCCCACAGAAAATCCTCGGTCGGATGCTTCTCGCCCCGGGAGCGGCGGGCCTGGTGCGGGTCGGTCCATGCGCGCACGCGTGTTTCGTGCGCCGTGCGCCGCGCGAGCCATTCCGGTTCGGAGAGGATGAGGCGGGGGGGAGGCTGGACGGCGGCCGCGGACACGGTGCCGCTATTGGAGCCGAGGGAGCGGACGACGCCAGTGCAATCGGCCCGGTGGAGGGTCCCGGTGGGCCGGCGGGCCGCGACGCTTGGGCCGTCCCTTGGTGCGGCCGGGGCGGCGGGGCGGCCCGGGCCCTCCCAGGCGGCCGGGCGCACGTGCTGGCCGGGCGGCGGGTTTCCTCAATCCAGCGGCGCTGCCCAGGGCAGGAGGGGTTGGCTGGCCTTGACGTAGAGCGGGTGGCGGGGATCGCCCGTCTGCGTGATGCCGAGGCACCAGAGCTTGTGGGCGGCGAGCAGCCTGGCCACGGCCTGGGCCCGTGCCTGGTAGAATCCGCCGGCGCCCCAGGCGGCGACGATGCGTTCGCAGCGGGCGGCGGCGGCGAGCAGGGTGCTGTCGTTGTCCGGGCCGACGGGATCGGGCGCCGCCATCATCTCCTCGGGGTAGGGTGTGCGCAGGGCAAAGAGGTTGGCCATCAGGAACCCGTCGAAGCCTTCGCGCTGCGAAAACCGGCGGATGCGGGTGAGCGTGGGATCGAGGCGGGCCTCGTCGGCCGTGCTGGGGTTGAGCCCGATCCACAGGATCAGCCGGTCGCCGAACAGCGGGTTCCACCGGTGCACGAGCGTGTAGCGGTGGCGGCGGTCGGGAGAAAACTGGCAGTCGTTGTCCAAGGCGGGCGGCTCAGGCGGGCGGCGGGCCGGCCGGAGGGCGCAGGGCTTTGGCCAGCGCCTTGACGGAATTGTTCAGCGTGCGGGGCGGGTCGGCCTCGGCAGCGGCCATCACGCGGGCGCTGTTTTCCTCTATTTCCAGCTCGTACCACCAGCCGATGACTTCCCAGTGCGGCGCGAGATCAGGCCGGGTGAGCGCCCCGTCCCAGGCTTCGGGCCAGAGTTTGGTGACGCTGAGAAAGCCGCGGACCCAGCCATATTGTGCGGCCACCACGTTGGTGGAGCTGTCGTCCAAGTCGGGAGATTCCTTCTTCCACACATCCACGATCTGTTCGTCCGGGGGCGCGCCGGGGCCGATGGCGGCCTGCAGCCGATGGTTCAGGTGGTCCCAGTAGGCCAGGAGGAGTCCGCTGAAGCGCTCCAGCTCCGCCTCGTCCCGCCAGGTCCGGCCGTGCGGTCCCCAGAGGATGCCAAGGAGTGTGAGGGGAGAAAACCCCTTCGGGCAGATGAGCAGGGCGGTGATGATGCCGCTGAGCTCGTAAAATCCCGGTCCCGTATCCGGTTCGGATTCCATGAAGTCCCACAAGTCGTCCCGTTGGCGGAGGAAATCATCGGCAGCCGGTTCTGCCTCGGCGAGGAGATCGAAACCGTCCAGCCCGAAGCGTTTTTCCAGCAGGGCGAGCACGCGGCGGCTGTGTTCCTTGGTGTCATCGGCCTGGCGGACGTAGCAAGGCCGGCCGTTGCGGCCGAAGGTGAAGTCCTGGGGGCAGAGGGTCGCGTCGAGGCCTGGCAGCGCCTCGCGGACCCTGTGGAGATCCTGGGGCGGGGCGAAGCCGAGCGATTCGGCGTAGGCCACGGCGCCCTCGATCAGTTTTCTGGCGCAGGCCGGATGCATCCGCTCCCGCCGGTCGGCGGGCAGCCACCGCGCGATGCGGTCCTGCAGGGCGGATTCCGGCACCTTCGCCTCAAAAGCCACGTCCTTCACCCCGAGGCAGTACCGGTCGACCCGCAGCACGGCATAGTCGGTGGAGCCCGGGGTGCAGGTGCGGGAGACCAGCAGGCGGGCCAGGCCGAGGTGCTCCCAGCCTTTTTCGATCAGCGCGTCGTAGCGGGTCATGGGCGCAGGTTCGCCCCGCGGCGCAGGGGAGGGAAGCAAAAAACAGGGGCGGCGCAACCGGGCCGGGTCGGATTGACGCCGGGCCGGGCCCGCGCCTCAGAAAGTCCATTCGGCGGCGAGCATGGCGATGGTGTGCACAGCCTCGGCGATGCCGGCCTGCACGGCGGGCGTCGGCGTGTCGGCAAAACCGAAGTTCGCGGCCGGGATGGTGAGCAGCCAGGCGGGCGGGGCTTCGCCGCAGACCTCGCGGGCGAGCGCCAGCAGTTTCTCCGGCCCGGGGGCGTGGGTCATGAGCTGGGCGGAGGGATCGGCCGAGAGGGGTTGCAGCCGCACCCGGCCGGCCGGCCCGGCTGCCGCATCGACAAACACCACGGCGAGGGCGGCGGCCACCGCCTCGGCCATCTCCGGCAGCAGCTGGTGGCAGGAGAGGGTGCGGACTCCGGGCAGGCGGAGGGCCTCGACCTGCCCGGCCACGAGCGGGCCGGCGGCATCGTCCTCGCGGAGCAGGTTGCCGTAGCCGATGACGAGCAGGGCGGTGTCGGTGGCGGTTTTCATCGGGGCGGGCGGCGGGCGGCCGGGGGCCGGTCAGCCGCGGGTGCGCTCGTGCAGGAGGGTGCCATCGGGGCCGAGCAGGCGCAGGTGCAGCGCCATCTGGCCGGCGGCATGGGTGGAGCAGCTCAGGCACGGGTCGTAGCAGCGGATGCCGTGCTCGATGCGGTTGAGCAGGGCCTCGGGGATCTCCGTCGTGCCGGGGGGGATGACCGCGTGGGCGAGCTGCGCCACGGTGCGGTTCATCGCGAGGTTGTTGTTGCCCGTGGCGATGAGGAGATTCACTTTCTGGATGAGGCCGTGCTCGTCGACCCAGTACTCGTGGAAGAGGGTGCCGCGCGGGGCCTCGCTCACGCCCACGCCGTGGAGGTGGTTGATGCCGGCCTCGGAACGCAGGTGGGGGCGCAGGAGGTCGGGGTCGGCGAGGTAGGATTCGATCCGCTCCAGGCAGGCGAGGATCTCGATCAGCCGGGCATAGTGGTAGAGAAAGGAGGAGGTGACGGCGCCGTGGCCGAAGCGGCGGAAGTTGGCCAGCTCGGCGTCCGCCAGGGGGGTGCCGATGGAGCTGCAGACGTTGAGGCGGGCGAGCGGGCCGACCCGGTACATGCCGCCGGGGAGGCCGAGCGGGCGGTAGTAGGGCGACTTGAGGTAGGAGGATTCCTGCACGGCTTCGCCGAGGTACTGGCCATAGTCCTTCGGCTCGATCTGGTCGGCCACGATCTGGCCGGTGCTGTCGGTGAAGCGCAGCTTGCCGCCGTGGTGCTCCCATTCGCCGCGCGGGCCGACCAGGCCCATGAAGAGCGAGGGGAAGTTGCCGCAGGTGTCGATCTCGTGCTGGTGGGTGGCGAGGACGCGCTTGAAGAGGTCGAGGGCCACGGCGGTGGTCCGGTAGGCCTCGGGCAGCCAGGCGCCGATGCGGGCCAGCGCCTCGGGCTCGATGCCGCTGCGCACGCCGCCGGGGACGGCCCAGGCCGGGTGAATTTTTTTGCCGCCGAGCATTTCGATGACTTCCTGGCCGAACTGCCGCAGGCGGATGCCGGCGCGGGCGAGGTCGGCGTGGCTGGCCATCAGGCCGAAGACGTTGCGCTTGGCCGGGTCGGAGTCCCAGCCGAGGACGAAATCCGGGGCGCTGAGGTGGAAGAAGCTCAGGGCGTGGCTCTGCACGAGCTGGCCGAGGTTCATGAGGCGCCGCAGTTTCTCCGCCGCCACCGGCACCCGGACGGCGAGGATGGCGTCGCCGGCGCGGGCGGAGGCGAGGAGGTGCGAGACCGGGCAGATGCCGCAGATGCGGGCGGTGAGGCCGGGCATTTCCGCGAGCGGGCGGCCCTCGCAGAATTTCTCGAAGCCGCGGAATTCCACGACGTGGAATTCGGCGCCGGCCACCTGGCCCTGGCTGTCGAGGTGGATGCTGATCTTGGCGTGGCCTTCGATGCGGGTGACGGGGTCGATGACGATGCGGCGGGTCATGGGCGGTGCGGAATCGGGGGGCGGACGCGGGGCGTCAGCCGAACTTGAGCGAGGTCCCGCCGGGGGCGGGGGTCCGGTCGAGGAGGTGGGTGAGGAATTCCTTGATGCGGGGGGCGGGGGGCGGGCAGCCGGGCAGGAAGTGCTCGACGCGCACGACCTGGTGGACGGGCAGGACGCGCGGCAGCAGGCGCGGCACGATGCCGGCGAGCGCCGGCTTGACGGGATGGAGGCCGGCGCCCTCGATGTAGGCGCGCTGCAGGATCTGGTCGGCGTTGTTCGGGCCGAGAAAATTGCGCAGGGCGGTGACGTTGCAGGTGATGGCGCAGTCGCCGAAGGAGACCAGCACTCCGGTGCGGGCGCGGATCTGGTGCAGCAGCTCGAGGTTGTCCTCGTTGCAGACGGCACCCTCGATCAGGCAGACATCGACCCCCTCGGGGTAGGTCTTCACGTCGGCGAGGGGGCTATACACGAGGTCGACCCGGGCGGCGAGGTCGAAGAGGAACTCGTCGAGGTCGAGGAAGGACATGTGGCAGCCGGAGCAGCCGCCCAGCCACACGGTGGCGAGTTTTAGACGTTCCATTGGTTTTTCTCCCGGGCGTTGACGATAAATTCGAGCTTGGAGCGGTCGCGCTGGCTTTCGCCGGTGGTGTCGCCCTGGTGGAAGAGCGCGCCGGTGGGGCAGGCCATGACGCATTTGCCGCAGGCGGTGCAGGTCTCGGAGTCGCCCCACGCCTCGTTCAGGTCGGAGATGATGCTGGAGCCGGCGCCGCGGCCGGCGACGTTCTTGGTGCCGGCGCCCTCGATGTGCCAGCAGACGCGGACGCAGCGGGTGCCGAGGATGCAGCGGTTGTGGTCGAGGCCGAAGGCCGGGTGGGTCACATCCAGGCCCCACTTGGTCTGGCTGTACTCGTAGCGGACGTGGTCGAGGCCGAGGCCGTAGGCGAGGGTCTGCAGCTCGCAGTGGCCGTTGGCGACGCAGACGGCGCAGACGTGGTTCCGCTCGGCGAAGAGCAGCTCAAGCGTCATGCGGCGGTATTTCCGCAGCCGCTCGCTGTCGGTGGTGACTTCCAAGCCTTCGGCGACGCGGGTGGTGCAGGCCGGCAGCAGCTTGTTCACGCCCTTGACTTCGACGAGGCAGATGCGGCAGGCGCCGACGTCGCCGAGGCCGTCGAGGTGGCAGAGGGTCGGGATGGTGATGCCGTTGTCGGCGGCGGCGGCGAGCACGGTGGCGTTTTCATCCGCGCTGATGGTCTTGCCGTCGATGAGGAGGGTTTTGGCGCCCATGGGGGTGGCGGGTCAGGGGTTGGCGGCGGCGGGGGCCGGG
>CAISJA010000398.1 GCA_903885525.1 uncultured Opitutaceae bacterium | reverse complement strand
CTGCAGGTAGAGCAGGGCGGACGATAGGAGAAAGCTTCCAGCCAGCGAACGGGGCACGGACAGGGCGCGCAGCAGCAGGGCCCCGGGCAGAATCAATCCGACCAGCAGCACCACAAGGCGCAGGAGCATCAGGAACGCGACTGGCCAATCCATGGGAGTTTTTTTGGGGTTGCTTGCACCGAGACAGCGCCATCGCAGCGTGGCCTGGCAAGGTAAGTCGCCCTCCTCAGGGAAGGCGAATCATTTCTGGTCGTGGGCCGGGCCGGGCGATCCGGCGGACTCCGGCCCGGCCGGGGTGGCCTCGCAGGCCCGCTCGGTCTGAAGGCGCAACTGGCCGCAGGCGGCGGCGATGTCATGGCCCTTCTCCCGGCGCAAGGTCACGGGCACGCGGGCGGCGCGCAGGATGTCGGCGAAGCGCTCCTGCCGGGTGAGCGACGGGCGTTTCCATGGCAGCCCTTCGACCGTGTTGTAGGGGATGAGGTTGACGTGGGCATGGAGGTCCCGGGCAATGTCGCGCAGCCGCTCCGCCTGGTCGAGGCTGTCGTTGATCTCCTCGATGAGGATGAATTCGAGAGTGACCATCCGGCCGTGCTTCTCGGTGAAGGCGCGCACCGCCGGAAGGAGTTCGGCGAGGGGGTGGCGCCGGTTGACCGGCATGATCTGTTCGCGGACCTCGTCGGTGGCGCCGTGGAGGGAAATGGCGAGGCGCAGCCCGAGCGGCTCGTCCGCCAACTGCAGTATCTTCGGCACGAGTCCGGAGGTGGAGAGCGTGATGCGGCGGGCGCCGAAGCCCAGGCCCCATTCGGCGTTGACGATGGTGAGGGCGCGCAGGGTGGCGTCGTAGTTGTGCAGCGGCTCGCCCATGCCCATGACCACGATGTTGTCGAACGAGGCCAGCTCGGCGCGGGCGCGCGGGGTGCGGGCATCCTCGATCCGGCAGACCTGGATGAGCTGGTGGACGATTTCGCCGGCGCTGAGGTGGCGTTTCAGGCCCGCCAGACCGGAGGCGCAAAACTTGCAGCCCATGGCGCAGCCCACCTGGGTGGAGATGCAGATGGTCTTGCGCGACTTCTCCTGGCCGACCCCGAGCATGGGTGCGCGGATGATGACCGTCTCGATCAAGGCCTGGTCGGCCAAGGCGAGCAGGAGCTTGTCCGTCTCGTCGCCCGACTGGCGGTCGAGGACGAAGGCGGTGGGCTCCAGGTCGAAGGTGCCGGCCAGCCAGGTCCGGAATTCCCGGGGCAGGTTGGTCATCTCCTCCCAGGCACTGATCCTCTTCTTGTAGAGCCAGTCGAGGATCTGCCGGGCCCGGAATGCCGGCTGCCCCTCCGCCTGCAGGCGGGCGGCGAGAGAGTCGATGGTCTCGCCATAGATGACGGGTTTGGCGGGTGCGGCGGGCACAGGGATCAGTTGAAAGTCGAAAGGGACAAGTTTAAAGGTGAAAGTTGTAGGCTGGCGGCGCGGCGAAAGTCCGGCGTTGCGGTCTGACTTTCAACCCGCAACTTTCCCCCGCGCAGATGAAACTCATCCACCGCTCTCTCTTCGGCAGCGTCGCCCTGACCTGCCTGGCGGCTGTGGGGGTGATGACGTTTCTGATGACGCTGGTGAACATCGGGCGTGACCTGCTCGGCTACATCCTGGCCGGGCAACTGGCCTTCGACGTCCTCCTGCGGCTTATCTGGCTGCTGGTGGAATCCTCCATTTCCTTTGCCCTGCCGGTCGGCGTGCTCACCGGGGTGCTGCTGGTGCTGGGGCGGATGTCGGCCGACCGCGAGATCACGGCCCTGCGCGCGGCGGGCATGAGCGTGGCGGGGTTGTCCGCCCCGATCTTCTTCTTTGCGCTCTGCGGTACGGCCCTCAGCGCCTACGTGAATTTCTACGCCATGCCCTACGCCCGGGTGGCCTACCACCGGGAGCTAGCCGACGCCCTCCGGGTCAATCCCCTCAGCTTCATCGTGCCCAAGACCTTCATCCGGGGATTTTCGGGCCGGGTGATCTACGTGGGCGACAAGCGCGGCGAAGTGCTGCGCGACATCTGGGTGTGGGAACTGGACAAGCAGTCCCGGGTGCGGCAGGCGGCGCGCGCCGAGTCCGGCCGGCTGGTTTACGACGAACCCGGCGACAAGCTCGTGCTCACGCTCCTGCATGCCCAGGCCGAGGCGCGGGACGAGCAGGACCCGGAAAACTTCACCGCCCTGCGCGGCGCCGCCTCCTGGGATAAGGCGACCTTCGACCTGCCCCTCGACAAGCTCACCGGCCGGCAGGTGGTGAACGTGAAGCTCAAGTGGAAAAACTTCGACGAACTGCTGGCCGAGTGGCGGCGGCTGGGCCAGCCGGACCCGCAGGTGCCGGCCGCCATCCGCGCCCAGCTGCGCATCCGCGTGCAGACGGTCATCCAGGAAAAATTTGCCATTGCCTTTTCCGTGCTGTCCTTCGCCCTCGTGGCCGTACCCCTCGGGATCAAGGTCTCGCGCAAGGAGACCTCGGCCAACCTTGGCATCGCCGTGGCACTGACCATCGGCTACTATTTTTTCACCGTGGCGGTCGGCTGGTTCGAGAACAAGCCCCACCTTCGGCCCGACCTGCTGATGTGGCTGCCCAACCTCGCCTTCCAGGCACTGGGCATCTGGATGTTCCGCCGCGTGGACCGGCAGTAGGGCCGGGAGCCGGGAGACCGGCGGCTCGCCCTGAATATTTTCACGCCGGTTTAAATCCTCAACCCAGCGCACAGGAGGCGCGACGTCGCTTGGCCGGTGGCTCGGGTCGTCCGTCGGTTTCTGAGTGACGTGGGGGCAAGGCCGGGCGGGGTCTTCGGGGGCCCTGCTTGACCCGAGCCTGCGGTGGTATTTGCAAGAGTCCGTGCTGGCGGCGGACGTGGAAGGAGAAGGCGGGGGTGGCGTGGGTTCAGCCACCGTCGCTGGTCGGGTTGTCGGCGGCGTCAATCGCCCTGGACGCACACCGGGCCCGAGCGGCCGTCGATTTCTTCCTGCCGCTGGTCGCAGACGGAGAGGGCTTCCGGGCGGGCCAGCAGCTCGCGGGCGAGGTCGTCCAACCGGATGAACCGGACGTTGTGCAGCACGCAGGCGCGGAGCAGGGCGCGGAAGAGATCGCGCCGGCCCATGCCCTCGATTTCGGCATGGATCGTCAGGACGTTCGGCTGGTCTTCGCGCAGGAGCGACAGGTAGTGGGGCACAATCTGGTCGTCGGGATATTCCGGCCGGCCGAGAAGTTCATCAAAGGTCGGCAGCGTGCTCGGGATCTCCAGCGTCCGGAAGACGTGGCCGCCGAGGCGCGGGTAGTGGGGGGTGGTGCCGCGGGTGTCGCTGGCGTAGAGCAGGCCGGCCTCGTCATAGACAGTGCGGCTGCGGTCGTTGCTCTGCCAGCCGGGGGCGCCGGCGGTCCGCGCCTCGGTGCCGAAGATGCGGCGGAACTCGGCCCGCGCAGCGTCGAACTCCCGGCGGACGGCGGCGAGGTCCATCCGCTGGACGTGGTCCTGCCAGCGGTAGTGGTTGTAGCAATGGATGCCTACCTCGTGGCCGGCGTCGCGGACGGCGCGCATCACGCCCGCGTTGCGCCGGCCGATGTGCGGGGCGGGGAGGAGCGTGCCGTTGAGCAGGGTGCGGATGCCGTAGAGCTGCACCACGCTGGTGCGGCTGACCTTTTGGAAGAAGCCCGGCCGGAACACCCGGGTGATGGCGCGGCCGGTCTGGTCGGGCCCGAGCGAAAAGAGGAAGCAGGCGGGGAGGCCGAATTCGCGGCAGTCGGCGAGCAGGTTGGGGACGCCTTCGCGCGTGCCGCGGTCGGTGTCGACGTCAACCTTGAGGGCGAGGCGGAGGGGCATGGGCGAGGACAGGTCGGCGGGTAAGAGCCGGTTTATCGGCGATCAGGGTGCCCGGGGCGAATCGGATCGCTTGCAAGCAAGCTCCTACAGTCGGAAGGACGGGCGGCGGGGTGCGGAGACCCCGCCCTACCTTTGGCACTCACGTCAGCGAATAGTCCTTGTTCGCGAGGTGGTAGTCGAGGGTGAGCTTGATCGCGGTCTGGAGGTCGGTCTTCGGATTCCAGCCCAGCTGCTTCCGGGCGTGGGTGATGGAGGGGACGCGCTTCTGGATATCCTGATAGTATTTGCCAAAATAGGTGCCGGAGGGGACCTTGATGACCTTGGCCCGGGCGGCGTGGCCGGCGTATTCGGGATAATCCTTGAAGGCGGCGATGATGAGCTTGGCGAGCCCGGCGACGCTGACCTCATTCTTCGGGTTGCCGAGGTTGAAGATCTGGCGCGAGGCCCTGCCGTCCTGGTTGGCAATGATCCGGATGAGGGCGTCCACGCCGTCGTCAATGAAGGTGAAGGAGCGGGTCTGCTTGCCGCCGTCGACGAGCTGGATCGGTTTGTCGAAGATGACGTTGGAGATGAACTGGGTGAAAAGGCGGGAGCTGCCTTCCTTGGCTTCGAAGACGTTGTCGAGTTTCGGCCCGATCCAGTTGAAGGGGCGGAAGAGGGTGTAGTCGACGTTGTCGCGGACGCCATAGGCGTAGATGACGCGGTCCAGGAGCTGCTTGGAACAGGCGTAGATCCAGCGTTGTTTCTCGATCGGGCCATAGACCATGGAGCTGGTCTGCTCGTCCAGCTCGGTGTCGGGCGACATCCCGTAGACCTCGGAGGTGGAGGGGAAGATGATCCGCTTGTTGTATTTCACGCACTGGCGGACGACAGCGAGGTTGGACTCGAAATCGAGTTCGAAGACCTTGAGGGGATTCTGGACGTACTGGGAGGGGTTGGCGATGGCGACGAGGGGGAGGACGGCGTCGCACTTCTTGACGTGGTACTCGATCCACTCCTTCGAGATCATCACGTCGCCCTCGACGAACTTGAAGCGGCGGTTGCCGAGCGAGTCGGCCAGCTTGTTGTCGCCGATGTCCATGCCGTAGACCTCCCAGTCGGTCTTCTTGAGGATGGCATGGGTGAGCGAGCTGCCGATGAAACCGTTGGCGCCGAGGATGAGGACTTTGGTGGGCATAAAATTGGGGATGGTTAACCACGAAAAACACGAAAAGACACGAAAAAGAAGCAGAGGGCCCGCCGAGGGCGAGCGGCGGCCCTACAGGATTTGGCCGACCTGCAGGGCAGGGATGGGGTCGCCCTTCCACTCGGTCTTGGTCAATTCGAGGGCGCCATCGGCGGTGGCGACGACGAGCGGGGCGAGCGAGAGAATCGTGCCGGGTGCGGCGGCAGGGGCCGGGCTGGCGCTGGCCCCATGGACGGAAGGAGGCCCGCCGGCAAGCGGCGACCCGACATGCTGGCGGATGGCGGGGGTATCGGTCTCGGCCCACCAGACCATCAGGCGGGCGCCGCCCGCTTCGGTGAAGGCGCCGGGGTAGGGATCGGTGACGGCGCGGATGAGGTTGAAGGTCTGAACGGAAGTCTGGGCCCAGTTGATGCGGCCGTCCTCGGGCTTGCGGCCGCCGAAGCAGGTGGCCTGCGAATCGTCCTGCGGGGTTTCGTGGGCGGTGCCGGCGAGGAGGGCGTCCATCTGGCGGGCCAGGACGAGCCGGGCGCAGGGCATGACCTTGCGGAAAGCCTGTTCGGCGGTGTCGCGCGGTCCGATGTCCACGCCCTCCTGGTCGACGACAGCGCCGGCGTCGGCACTTTTGACCATGCGGTGGAGGGTCATGCCGAGGCGAGGTTCGCCGTGCAAAACCGCCCAGTTGATCGGGGCGCGGCCGCGGTATTTGGGGAGCAGGGAGCCGTGCATGTTCCAGGCGCCGAGGCGGGGCAGGGAGAAGATTTTTGTGCCGATCATGTGCCGGTAGTAAACCGACAGGATGAGGTCGGGCTGCAGGGCGGCGATCCTCCCGCGCCACTCCGGCGTGTTGACCGAGTCGGGGGTGAAGACCGGGATGCCCTTGGCGCGGGCGGCGACGGCGGGTGTCTTGAACCAGATCTTCTCATGCGGGTTGTCTTCGTGCGTGAGGAGGGCCACGACGTGGTCGCCGCGCTCCAGCAGGAGGGAGAGGCAGTCATAGCCGACCTCGCTGTAGCCGAAGAAGAGGATGCGGGGCGGGGTCATGGGGTCTCCAGCGTCGCGCGGATATGGAAGCGCTGGCGGGAGCGGACGACGAGGTAGGTGCGGCCGACGTATTCGCCGATGAGGCCGATGCCGATCATGGCGACACTGAGCAGGAAGAACAGGATGCCGAAGAGGGTGAAGACGCCGAAGGTCTCACGGTCGAGGTTGAGCACGAAGCGGCGGAAGAACAGCACGGCGACCAGCGCGAGCGAGCCGAGGGACGACAGGCTGGCGAACATGGTGAAGTACTGGAGCGGCGCGAGGGTGAAGCCGGTGATGAGGTCGAAGTTGAGCCGGACGAGCTTGTAGAACGAGTAGTTGGAAACGCCGGCGAGGCGCTCGTCGTGCTGCACGCCGATCTCGCCCGGCCGGCTGGCGAAGGTGTAGGCGAGGGCGGGGATGAAGGTGTTGATGGCGCCGCTGCGCACGATGGCGTCGATGATGGGGCGCCGGTAGGCGCGGAGCATGCAGCCCTGGTCGGTCATCTCGATGCTGGTCGTCTGGCGGCGGACGCGGTTGACGAGCTTGGAGGCGTAGGTGCGGAAGAGGGAATCATGTCGTTTCAGGCGGTAACCGCCCACATAGTCG
>CAISJA010000397.1 GCA_903885525.1 uncultured Opitutaceae bacterium | reverse complement strand
CGACGCCGCCGACGTTGAAGATGCAAAAATCCGCCGCCTCGAACCATTTTTGGCGGAAGTGCCGGGAGGTTTCCTGGAAGGTGTTGAAGAAGTCGACCCCGAGTTCCGGGGGCTGGGCTTCGAGCTCGAGGAAGCAGGCGCCGGTGAGGGCGCCCTGTTCGCGGGCCGTGTCGGAGGCGAGGCGCATGACGCCGCCGCCGCCGCCGGTGAGCACGCCGAGGTTTGAGCCGATGAAGGACGAGAGCTTGGCGACGAGCCCGGCGATGCGGGCGGTGTCGCCGGCGTCGAGGGCGACCGCCGAACCGTAGAAGGCGAGGAGGGTGCTCTCCTGGAATTTTCGGGCCATCTCCTCGCGCACGAAGAACCCGTGGCCCTTCTTGTAGGTGTGGAGGTACAGGTCGTTGGTCATCTCGTCGTGCCAGTAGACCGGGATGCCGAGGGAGTTGAAGGTGTCGAGCCGGGCGTGGGCGTTGCTGGAGAGGAAGTACCCGTGGGTGCGGGAGGCGCGGCGGAAGATGAGGCGCTTGAGCTTCACGTCGCCGAGGCGGGTGACGAGTTCCATGTGTTCGAGCAGGTCGGGAAAGTAGTCGACGACGAGGGTATCGGCATCCTCCGGGGCGGCATCGAGCGCCTGGATCATGGTGCGGGCACCGAGCGGGCAGGCCTCGCCTTCGAGGAGTTTTTTCAGCTCGTCGTCGTTGGCGCGGACGACGACGGAGCGGTTTTCCATCGTGGCGCTCTGGCCGCGGACGGAGATTTTTGTCTTCGGGCGGGCCTCGCCGGTGTCGCGCGGCGGAGATTCGTCGAGGCATTGGTAGAGGCTCTTGACGGTGCCGAGCAGGCGCTGGCGGCGTTTGGTGAGGGACTTGGCCTCGGCGTCCTCCGGCGGCGGGGCGCGGAAAACCTCGACGGAGACCATGGGGTTGACGACGGGCTGGTCGCCTTTGTTGTAGATTTCCAGCATGACATTCGTGCCGAAGGTCTTCAGGGGATCGAGCAGCACGGCGCTGGTGTGCAGGCCGAAATTGCCCTCGCCCGGGTTGAGCACGACGAAGTGTTCCTTCAGGTACATTGAACAACTGGTGAGAATGCCGGAGCGCGGCCCGATGGTGAGGGGGGCGGCGTCGTGCCGCACCTGGACCTTGTCGATGAAGTTGCGGCCGGCGTAGCCGCTGACGATGTGCTCGAAGTTGAGCCGCTGGAGCCGGGCGCTGAGGGTGTAGCTGACCGGATGAGGGGTAAAAAAGACGCGGCCGCGGCTGTCGATGGAAATGGTGTTGGGCAGCTTGAGGCGGTTCTCCTTCACGGCCTCCCAGATTTCCGTGGAGGAGAGCTTGGCGGCGGCGGGAGCGTAATAGAGCCGGCCGACCGGGACGCCGGGGCGGAGGAGCTTTTTCCAATAGGCGGCGTTGGGGAAACTGGGATCGTAGAGCGAGCACTCCACTTCCATGGTCAGACGGTTGCCGTCGAGGGCCACCGGCCCACGGGCCAGCATTTCAATGCCGATGCGGGCGAGGGAGCTGCGCTCCGTGAAGTGCAGGTCGGCTAGATGGGACTTCAGGTAGTCCATTTCCGCCGGATGGCGGGGCCAGAAGGCCAGGGTCAGGGCGACCGTATCGCTGTTCTTATCCGGGCGGACCGTCAGAATCTGGCCGTCGGTGCTGTGCCAGAATTGGTTTTCGTTCATGGGATTGGGGAGGTTGGGGGAGAGGGCCGGGCCTGACAAGCCCGGGATTGGGGGAAGACGGTGCGGCCGATGCCGCCAAAGGGATTGATTTTTTAGCAACGCCTGAGCAACGTGGCTCTTTTTACGGCACAAACGTCCCCGGGCCGTTTCCCAATCGGGCCAACTCCTCCATGAAACTCACCACCCAACTCGTTGCCGGTCTACTCTGCGCCGGCCTCTGCACCGCGGTTTTTGCCCAGAGCAACACCCCCGCCCCTGCGGCCAAGGAAGCGATCAAGTTCGAGATCCCGAACCCCGCCGCCCCGGCGCCCGCCGCCGCGCCCGCCCCCAAGTTCACTGAAGAGCAGTTGCTCGAAGTGTATGGCTACATGCTCGGCACCCGCATGGGGGTGGCGGAGCTGGAGTTCACCTCCGCCCAGATCGAAGCCATCTCCCGTGGCATGACCTTGGTGGCCACCGGCAAGACGCCGGCGGTCGACGCCCAGGCCATCGGCCCGGAGCTCGAAGCCTTTCTCGCCAAGAAGCAGCAGGCTTTCATGGCCAAGGTGCGCAACAAAAACCTGGCCGACGCCGCCACCTATTTCACCAAGCTGAAGGAAAACAAGGCCGTGGTGGAACTGCCCAGCGGCCTCCGCTACGAGGTCATCAAGGCCGGCACGGGTGCGACCCCCAAGGCCGGCCAGGTGGCCAAGATCCACTACACTGGCTCCTTCATCAACGGTCAGGTGTTCGACAGCTCCGTCCAGCGCGGCGAGCCGATCGATCTCCTCGTCCAGGCACCTTCCAAGGAAGACCCCCGCGGGGCGATCCAGGGCATGGTTGAAGGCATCCAGAAGATGAATGTCGGCGGAAAGTACAAGCTCTACATCCCCCCGCATCTGGCCTACGGTGATGATGGCAGCCAGGGCATTCCTCCGGCGGCTACCCTCCTCTTTGAGGTCGAGCTGCTCGACGCCAAGGATGCGCCCAAGGAAGCCGCTCCCGCTCCTGCTCCGGCGGCTGCGCCGGCCGCCAAGTAAGGCCGCCTCTCCGGCTGATTTCTACGCCCTCCCTGACCGGAGGGCGTTTTTGTTTTCCGGGTCCCGGCGGGGCGGTATCCGGGACGGCTGCCGCCGAGGACGGCGCGGGGCGCACCGGG
>CAISJA010000396.1 GCA_903885525.1 uncultured Opitutaceae bacterium | reverse complement strand
GGCGACCCGGCGGATCGCCGGCGATCCCTCCGACAGTCCGCCGGTCGAGGTCATCCACAGCTCGCGCGAACTGGCGGAAATCAGCCGGGACCTGCAGGAAGCCGCCCTGGCGCAGCACAGCACCAACACGAAGCTGAGCGCCGCAGTGGAGGAACGCGACCAGACACACCGCCAGCTCCGCCAGGTGCTGCTGCATCTGGATGACAAGGTCCGCGAGCGCACCACCCAGCTCGAGCAGGCCCGCAAAGTCGCGGAGTCAGCCAATGCCGCCAAGAGCGAATTCCTCGCGAGCATGAGCCATGAGCTGCGCACCCCGCTCAACGTCATACTCGGCATGACCGAGATCCTCGGGGAGCGCACCATGGGGCCCCTGAACGACGGGCAGGCGGAATGCATCGCGGCGGTGGACGAGAGCGGCCGCCACCTCCTCTCCCTGATCAACGATATCCTCGACCTCTCCAAGATTGAGGCGGACATGCTGCACCTCGACATCCAGGACATCGACATCCAGGCCGTGTGTGAGGCGAGCCTGCGTTTCGTGCAGGAAGCGGCGATGAAAAAGAAGGTCGCCGTCCTGCGCCACGACCTCCAGCGCAGCGGGGAATTGCCCGCCGACCAGCGCCGCCTGAAACAGATGCTCGTCAACCTGCTCAGCAACGCGGTCAAATTCACCCCGAGCGGCGGCAGCGTCACGCTCGAGGTGTCGCAGGATGATGAGGCGAACACCCTTACCTTTGCGGTGATCGACACGGGGATTGGCATTGCTCCGGCGCACCTGGGCCGGCTCTTCCGCCCGTTCCAGCAGATTGACAGCGCCCTGAACCGGAGCTTCTCGGGCACCGGCCTCGGTCTGGCCTTGGTGAAGCGGATGGCGGAGATGCACGGTGGCACGGTGGGGGTGGTCAGCACGCCCGGCCTGGGCAGCCGTTTTCACATCACCCTGCCGCAGCGCTCCGCCGCCAAGGGGCAGTCCAATCCCCCCGTTCGGGTTGCCCCCCTGCTCAAGCCGGCGTTGCCGGAGGCCACCATCACCGGACAGCCGCTCATCCTCATCGCCGAGGACAATGAAACCAATGTCCAGCTCTACCTCGGCCACCTTCGCTCGACCGGCTGCCGCTTCCGCTTCGCCCGCAACGGGCTCGAAGCCATCGAGCGCGCCGTCGCCGACCAGCCGGACCTGATCCTGATGGATGTGCAGATGCCGGAGCTGGACGGTCTCACCGCCACACGCCGGCTGCGCGCCGATCTACGCACCGCCCAGGTGCCCATCATCACCGTCACGGCCATGGCCACGGCGGATGACCGGCTGCGCTGCCTGGAGGCCGGGGCCAACGCCTATCTCAGCAAACCTGTCAGCCTCAAGGAACTTTCCCGCCTGATGGCGGAACTCCTGCAGGCCCGTTCCCCCGCCTCTCCCTTAAACTCATGAGCCACCAGAGCACCGTCCTGATTGTTGATGATGAACCGAAGGCACTCGTCTTCCTGCGCAACCTGATCGAGCCGGAGGGCTACCGGGTCCTGACCGCCACCCACGGCCTCGACGCCCTCGCCCTCGCCATGCGCGAACGGCCGGACGTCGCCCTGCTGGACGTGATGATGCCGGAGATTGATGGCTTCGAGGTCTGCCGGCGCATGCGGGCCGACCCCGCCCTCAGCCAGATGCCCATCCTGATGCTGACGGCCCTGGATGACCGCTCCTCCCGGCTGCAAGGACTCGACGCCGGTGCCGAGGACTTCCTGAACAAGCCGGTGGATTCCGCCGAGCTTCGCATCCGGCTGCGCACGATCACCCGGCTCAACCGTTTCCGCCAGCTGTACGACGAGCGCGCCCGCTTTGAAGCCGCCGTCGCCTTCAGCCCCGACGGCATCGTGCTGACCGAGCCGGACGGCCGCATCCTCCTCGTGAACGAAGCGATCCGCCGGCTGGTGACCCTGCCCGAAAAGGAGCCGGGCAATTTCTTCAGCCAGCTGCCGGCGCCGACGGTGGAGCGACTGCTGAAAACCCTCCGAGAACACGGCACCGGCGGCCACCGGATGGTGGAAACCGCCCTGCTCCATCCCCGCGTGCCGCAAACCACGGTGGAAATCGCGGTCGGCCGCATGCCGTGGGACGGGCGCGACATCCTGCAGTTCAGCCTGCGCGACATCAGTGAAAAGAAAAACCTCGAGGAACAGCTGCAGCGGGCGCAGCGCATCGAGGTGCTCGGCCACCTGGCCGGCGGCATTGTGCATGACGTGAACAATATCCTCACCGCTATCATGGGCAGCGCCTCCCTCATCGAAATGGGTGACACCGCACGCCAGCCGATCCACCTGGCGAACATCCAGAAAAGCACGCAGCGGGGCGCGGCCGTGCTGCGCCAGCTGCTCATGTTCGCCCGGGGCTCCGACGGCGAGATGGAGGCGATCAACCCCGCCGGCGTGCTGGCGGAGGTGATCAACATGGTCAGCGAAACCTTCGGCGCCGAATTCCAGATCGGCTTTGTCGCCGCGGATGACCTGCCCCAGATCATGGCGGACCCGAACCAGGTGCACCAGGTCGTGATGAACCTCTGCGTGAACGCCCGGGATGCCATGCCGCGCGGTGGCGCCATCACGGTCCGCGCGCGCCAGGTCAGTCTCTCCCCGGAACACGCCCTCCAACTCGGGCAAGGCGCCCTGCCCGGCGATTTTGTGGAGATCAGCGTCCGCGACACCGGCACCGGCATCCCGCCCGAGGTCAAAGCCAGGTTGTTCGACCCGTTTTTCACCACGAAGCCGAAGGGCAAAGGCACGGGCTTGGGGCTGGCGACCGTCCTCCGACTGATCCGGCGGCATGATGGCTTCGTCCTGCTGGACACGGAGGTCGGCAAGGGCGCTTGTTTTTCGTGCCATTTTCCCCTGGCGCCGGCGACGCCCTGAGAGCAGTTGCCGCCCCGCCAGCCCGCCGCGGCAGCATGGCCGGCGAAGGGAGAAAACCGGCGGCGCACCGGGCGGCGCGGGCTTCGGCGGCCTGCCCTCCGGGTTTCGGCGAATCCGGTTTCGGGCCGCGCGGGGCTCCGCCAAACCCCAGTGACGCGGACCGGCGTGCCTGGGACTATATATTCCGCCCCAGCAACAGCCGCAGGCTGTTGAGGCAGACCACCACGGTGCTGCCCTCGTGGGCCAGCACCCCGAGACTGAGGGGAATCAGGCCGCCCAGCGAGACCGCCACCATCACCACCACGGTGCCCAGGGCGATGAACAGGTTCTGCCGGATGATGGCCCGGGCCCGCCGGCTGAGATGCAGGGCGGCGACAAAATTCTCGATCCGATCGTGCATCAGCACGACTTCACTCTGTTCCAAGGCGGCGTCGCTGCCGCGCGCCCCCATCGCCACGGAGACATAGGCGGCGGCGAGGCACGGGGCGTCGTTCACCCCGTCGCCCACCATGGCGACCTTGTGCCCGGACTGGCGGAATTCCTCCACGGCGGCCACCTTCTGTTCGGGGGAAAGACCGGCCCGGATCTCGTCGAGTCCAAGTTCGCGCGCCACCGACTCGGCCGCATGGCGGCGATCACCGGTGAGCATGACGGTGCGGATCCCGTCGGCCCGGAGCGTGGCGAGCACGCCCGGCGTCTCAGGGCGGAGCTGGTCTCGCAGCAATATCCGTCCCAGCACGCCCGGGGCGATGACCCAGACTTCCGAAAATTCCG